>JASEHU010000009.1 GCA_030018635.1 bacterium | reverse complement strand
TTCATTAAAATCACTTACTTTCACAAGTTCATCATAAGCAGAAACTATTACTTCGGACAATATCCTTGCCTGAGGCTCTGCAAATACATCTTGTAATCTGCTTCTTATTTCTACTGCTGTAGGCATATTCTTCCTCCAATATCGTTTTAAACATTTTATCACATCTATTTAACTCTGTCAACTAATTTTTGCACGAAATTTAGAGTATCACAAAGCGGATTGAATGGGTAAAAAATAAAAAATCCGTTTTATCCGTGTTAATCCGTGTTCTATTCCAAATTTTGTTTCTATCGATAAACCTATTTCTGTAAGCGTTCAGAGTGTAATAAAGGGAAAATATATCCACAGATTTCGCAGATTACACAGATAATTTAATAATTTGCCACAGAGAACACAGAGTTCATAGAGAATTATAAGGAAAATCTTTTAACTCTGTCTTTATTCTTTTGTGCTCTGCGTTCTCTGTGACCTCTGTGGCTAAACACCTACAAATTTTTAAGCATTTGCTTAGCATAACTATCATTTGAGTCATACTCAAGTATCTTATTAAATTCAATCTTTGCCTCTTTGTATCTTTTTTTCAACATGTAAAAAGAGCCAAGATTGCGGAGAGATTGGACATCCGTAGGGTCTATGGCAAGGACCTTTTTAATCTCGGAAATAGCCTTATCTATATCACCTTTTTCATAATATTCCTTAGTTAATTGAATATGCCTTTGTTTGAGATAATCAGCATCTAATTTAGCCACCTCGTTATCTTTCCTTTGTATTTTATAAAGTTGAATAAGATTATTTTTGGCTGAGGTATGATTTGGATTGATTTTAAGAACTTTTTTAAATAACTCTTCAGAATCTTTATATTTTTGCATATTGGCATAAACAGTAGCCAGATTATTCAGGGCATCTGTATGGTCAGGGGATAATTCCAATGCCTTTTTATAGGAAGAAATTGCCTTTGTTGTATCTCCATCTAATGAATAAGCCATACCCATATTAAAATAAGAGCCGGTATCCTCAGGAATAAGTGCCAGCAGCCAGTTTGAGCCCTCGATAGCCTTTTTAACCCACATCTTCCTTTCCACAGGGTCATTATTTGCCCGCTCGACATAAATACTATTTAAAACCTTCCAATAGCAATTTTCATAAGGAAAGGTTTTAACCGCCTTTTCTAACCCGGGAACACCCTCAGCATATTTATGCTTTTCTACAAAATCAAATCCCTTCCGATATTGACTATCAGCAATGAAAGGCCGAAACACAAGATAGATTAATACAGGAAGCATCCCCAGAATTAATACATAGAGACTACCTCGAACAAACAAACTTTTAATTCGAGGCGTAGGAATAGAGCGTTTGACAGGTTGTATCTGTAGATTGAGTATGACCATAGTCATGCCCATAACCATCCAGAAAAGTAAAAGGATGGTTACCAATCCAAAACTGAATTGATTTTGAATCAAATACCCAATTTCACAGGCAACAAAGGAACCGAGCAACAATCTCTTATTCATATCCTGCTGGTGAAAAGCCGCCTTTAAACTAATCACCAGATAGGTGAGCAATACCCAAAAATATATGCTCAGACCAATTACTCCTCGAGTAACAGTTACATCTAAGATATCATTATGAGCCTTATCTGTGCCAATGTTCATTAATTGGAGTGTATCTAATCCTATGCCAATAAGGAGATTTTTAGTGTCTTTAACGATTATTTTGAAGGTAGATTTCCAGAGGCTAACCCTTTCCTCTTGTGCCCCACCGGTAAATTTTATTTCTGGAACAGGGAGTGCCGGCTGAATGCTATCCTTGACATCTAATTCCTCTTTTTTCTCTTGCGTAGTCGTAACTTGAGTCATTGACTCTTGAGTCGTTGCCCCTTGAGTCGTTGACCCTTGGGTCGTTGCCTCTGTTTTTATTATCGTTCCTATAAGTCGATTAATAACCGAGGTTTCTGCCTTCGTATTATAATAGGTAGTGATACCAATTAACACCACCGCTAATATTATGGTCTGTCCTTTATTTTTAATAACCCATTTTGTCTTAAAGATTAATGGACCAAAGAAAGAAAGTCCAACAAAAACACCTCCTGTCAATAGAGCGATTAGATGTGTCGGGGATAAATATTTAATTATGAGCATAAATCCTAAAAGGGTACAGAAAATAACTGT
Organism: bacterium; assembly: GCA_030018635.1. Classification (GTDB taxonomy): domain Bacteria; phylum UBA9089; class CG2-30-40-21; order CG2-30-40-21; family SBAY01; genus SBAY01. The sequence goes on along the minus strand of JASEHU010000009.1, from coordinate 16,575 downwards.
GCCATAAAATCTAAGAGAAAAGATTAAACCATAAACAATCAAATAAAAAACAAACATTCCAACCCCAAAACCTATAGTTGTTGCCCGGCCCTTGGTAAACACAAAGCAAATAAAGAGTATAATAATGCTGAGCATATACCACCAGGGACTTAGTCTATTCACTAAAATCATCCAGGAATTTTTCCAGTTATTAATTATCTTTTGCCAGGTTAAAAACCATTCATTAGAAGGAGAATAGTCCTCCCGACCTCCCTTCTTTTTTCTTGTCTTCTTTTTTGGATTAACATTATGCTCCTTTTTGAAATCAGGGAAGGGCATATTTAAAGGAAGAGCAGGTTGTGTTTCTTTTAAGAGAAACATAGCCAACCCTAACGGTATTATCATAATAAGATAAGCCGAGAAAAACACAGGATTGCCAAATGTTCCAAAAACCCGATCTTTAGCAGAAAAACTCCATTTGAAAGGGTCATAACCAGAATGTTGAAAAATCCCATAAATGGCAATAATGACTGCGACCATAATTATTGTTTTGATTAATCGGGTAATCAATCTTGGGGTATTCATAAAATTAACTACAACATAAAATAAAAATAGATAATTAGTAATGGGAAAGAGTCCTTCGTATCGTTTATAAAAACCAAATAGACTGATAGTAGGACTTACCGAGGTAAGCGTAGCGACGATGTGAATTCCTAAGTAGACTAAAATAGGGATATCAAGTGGTGTTCGACAAAGTTTAACCTCTTTAGAGGCAATAGCCTTTATTAACCATAATCCCAGAATGATTAAACTCAGGGTGTAGAGTATAGTTAATTTGCCTAAGTCAAAAGTATCATACAAGGGAAGCCAAAAAAAGATAGGAATAATAATCACTATGAGAATAAGAATACCGCGTATTATTTTATCGCAGAGGTTTGGTAAGCCGTTAACAAGAATATCCTTTATGATTAAACTCACCAATAATATAAATAGATTGAACAGGTAGGCTAAAAAATATCCGAGGTAAATAGGGGTGCGGGTAATAAAGGGTTGAAGAAAAGAAGGGGTGGATAAAATTAATATGCTCAGGGTAAGGGTGATTATTATTTTACACCACTTCAGGATACTGACTTTTTCCATTTACGCTATTGTCTCCCTTTAAAAGTGAAAAGTGAAAAGTGAAAAGTGAAAAAATTATAGAAGAATCCGTTTTTCACTTTTCACTTACCTTGATTTTTTCACTTTTCACTTTTAGTTTTTCACTTTTCACTTACCTTGATAAGGATATAGCCCTAAGCATTTGCATAGCCTTGGCATTATTTGGGTCAAGTTGCAGTATTTTATTAAACAACTCTTTAGCCTCTTTAAGATTCCCTTGCTGATAATACATATAGCCTAAATTTTCATAAGCGATTGTATTTGTTGGGTCTAATTCTATAATCTTTTTACATTTAGTAATTACCTTATCAATCTGCCCACTATTAGCATAAATCATTCCTAATGCATTGAGTATTTCTTGAGTTTTATATTTAGGATGTGAAGATAATATTTCTTCAAAGACTAAGGCAGCATTTTCATAGTCTTGTTTATTTAAAAAGATTCGGGTTAAATTCTCTAAGGCGCCAATATGATTTGTATTAAGACGATATGCCAGTTTAAAAACCGCCGCCGCCTCATCGAGCATATTCCTCTGAGTATATATTACCCCAAGATTGTTATAGGCATCGGCTAAAAATGGGTTTATACTCACTGCCTTTTTATAAAATTTAATGGCTTCATTTATTAAAGATTCTTGACCGGTTTTTGCCCCTTCGATGTATTTAGCGATGGCTAAGGTAAAATAGGCATTACTATGTTTATAAGAGGTAAGTTCAAGTAGTTCATGAGCCCCTTTATTTGCTTTTTGAATCCAGACAGGGTCATAGGTATTCCTTGCCTTTTCTACATAAAGACGATTACATTCATCCCGGTATCTAACCTCATACGGATGTAGTTTAATTGCCTGCTCATACATAGCAATGGCATTATCCATATCCCCACGATGTAGCCAGACAGTACCGTTTTTATAAAGGTTATCAGCCTTATAAGTCCTCACGGTAAGGTAGATGAGAAGAATAATTATTCCTATGATGGTAAAAGAAAGGATTAATTTGGTTGATTGGTTCTTTAGTTGTATTTTTTGCTCCTGATATTTATCAGGTTGTTGAGTTTGAGCTTGAAGGAATATTCTTCCTCCAGCCATCGTTGTTCCTAATAATATCCAGAAGCCGGAGGATAACGGGGTTACCCCAAAACTAACCAAATTCTGCCCAAGAAATCCTAAGACAGAGCACATAAGCCCTAAAATAATAAATTTTCCATGCCCTTCTGTTTTTAAATAATATCTAATACCGGTTAAAAAGAAGGCCAATATTAACCAGGCATAAATAACTAATCCTATTGTTCCCCTGGCTGAAAGGGTGTCACAGATATCATTATGTGCCCGGTCTTCAAATTCTACCGGTCCTTTCACCTCAGGGGGTAAGATAGAATAGACATATTTAGGAAATATAAATCCCATAGTATCAGGTCCTGCACCCACTAAGAAACACGTCAGATCATCTTTCATATTAGCTATGACACTTCCCCAGATATAAGCCCTCCATGGTAATTTGATTACTACTTTGGGTCCCAGAACTGTTTTTATTTCTAAGTGTTCATAGGTTAAGAAGGTAGCTGTTATACCAGGAATTGGCAGATCAACTTTTCTTGGAACAGGTTGTGGATAAAAGGTCTTTTCTGGGATTGGTTCTTTTTTTTCCGTGTTAATTTTTTCTTCAATTGTGGTTTTAGGTTTGCCCAAAGAGAATAATTCTGTAGTAAATCGGGTAATGACAGAGGTTTCTGGAATTAAAAAATTAAACTTGATAAATATCAACAAGAGTGCTATTCCTAATGGAATTAACCTGTTTTTATATTTAACAATCTGTTTGTTAGAGATTATCATAATTAAAAAGAATAATAAGCCTAAAAATAGTCCAATATATGCACCTCGGGTGTTACAATGACAAAAACCATAAAAGGTTAAACAGACAATACTTCCATAAATAAACGGTATTCCAAAAGAAGATATAGGCAAGGTGATAAAGATTATATATCCTAAACAAACCAATAGATAGCAGACTAATACCGCCCAATATTGAATAGAAACCTCGAAGAAATTAAATGAGAAAAACCCAATAAATAGACATAGTTCATAGATGAGTAACCAAAAGGGATTTTTTTCTTTGGTAAAAGAGATACTTAGGAAGATAATACTAATGATTATGTAAGTTAACCACATCATTAATGGTGAATAAGCAACCCAAAAAGATGGATTAGGTTCTCCTAAGGTTATTGGGGCTGAAATAGTATTGAAATGAGTGGCAAAATAAATCATAACAATCCCAGTTTTAATAGCATATATCCAACGCCACAGAAGTGCCATCTGGTTATCGGAGGGAAGATTAACATTATCAGGTTTTTCCGCTATTTTCTTCTTCTTTTTCTTGATTTTAACCGTAGGTTTAGAGGGCATACCCATTACCTTCTTACCACGACTTTCTGTCCCTTGAACATAAAGATACATCCCTAAGCCTACTAAAATTACCATTTCTGCATAAGCAGAATAAAAAACGGGATTACCAAAATTGGCAATAATTCGCCAGGGATTCCACGACTCCCAACTTAATGGGTCTTTTCCAAAATGCTGAATCATACCATAGCATGAAGAGGCTAATCCGGCATAAATTATGGCCTTTATGAGTCGGTAAAGTTTAAGTTTGGTATTGATAAAATTGATAATCACGAAAAACTGAATAATATAGCAGGTAATAGCGGTTAAACCTTCATAGCGTTTATAGGTTCCTATTAAACTCATCATTGGGTTCATAGAAAAAACGGTTGAAATAATCATAGAGGCAAAGAATCCTAAGACCGCCAGATTAATAGGGGTAGAAATGGATTTATAATTTTGAGTCAGGACCATTTTTATAAGCCAGGCAAGTAATATGATTAAGCTAAGAATATACATTAATCCTACCTTACTCAAGTCAAAGGTAGAATAAAGGTGGATGTCAAAGTAGAGTGGAATAATAAAGGCAATGAGTATCACCCCGTTTTCAGCTATCCAATCACACCACTTAATTGTATCCTTAGTTTTCAGGTAATAAATTATTAGCCAGCTCAAAAATATGGCTAATCCGGCAAATAAAAATAAGTTAGTCATAATTATTCCTCCTCGTATAATTAAAAATTATGAATTATAAATTATAAATTATAAGATTAAGAATTCATTGTCTTCTTTTTCCTTCATTCATAATTCATAATTCACAATTTCCTAACAATTTATCCTCTCGGATGATATTTTGCATGCAGGGTTTTAAGCCTGGCGTGGTTAATATGCGTATAAATCTGTGTTGTGGTGATATTAGCATGTCCTAACATTTCCTGAACACTTCGTAAATCGGCATCATTGGCTAACAAGTGTGTAGCAAATGAATGACGCAAGGTATGCGGTGAAATATCCTTTTTTATTCCACCTGCCAGGGCATATTTTTTAATCATCATCCAGAGTGCCTGTCTGGTAATCCCTTTTCCTCGCCAATTTACAAATAACCTCGTTACTTGTTCACCACTTTTAATTAAATACGGTCTTCCTTTTTCTAAATATTCACCAATATAATTTGAGGCGAACTTACCCAGGGGAACTATCCTTTCCTTTGAGCCTTTGCCTATAATATTTGCAAATCCTATCTCCAGATTGATTTGAGACACATTAAGGGATGTAACCTCTGCAACCCTGGAGCCTGTAGCATACATAAATTCTAATATCGCCTTATCTCTTAAACCAGTAGGTTTAGTTACCTCCGGTTGATTCAATAATAATTCCACCTCTTTAGCGGTTAAAAATTTTGGCAATTTACTTGTTGCCCATGATTTTATAGACGGCGATTCCAAATAAAGGGTTGGGTTAAACTCAATCAGCCCTTCATTCTCCATAAATCTATAAAATGTCTTAATGCCGGCTACCTTCCGACTGATACTTACCGATTTTAATTGGGTATGCCGTAAAAAGTTAAGATAACCTGTCATGTCTATTTTCGTTGAATCCCATGCTTGAATACCATTTTCTTCAAGAAATGCTCGATACTGAGTCAAATCACTTTCATACGCCAGACAGGTATTAAGAGATAAACCCCTTTCTATATTCAGGTAATTAATAAAATCCTCGATTTGCTGTTTCATTAACCATTAACCATTGAAGTTTCGTTGATTTAGTAATCGGATTGAACGGATTTTAATCTTTTTTAGTAATCGGATTAATCGGATTGAACAGATTTCAATCTTTTATTTATCCGTTTTATCCGCTAAAGGGGTTTGAAACCCCATCCGATTACTAAAAATTCACTAAAAATGGATTACTTTGCCGTTCCATTCCAATAGTAGAAATATCCCCATGTCCGGGGTAAATAATAAATTCATCAGGTAGAGTTAAAAGCCGATTAGTGATAGAATTAATCAAGGTTTTATATGACCCACATGGGAAATCAGTTCGGCCAATCCCTGATTGAAACAAGGTATCACCGGTAAATACGAATCCATCGCCTACAAGACAAATTCCACCTTGAGTGTGTCCTGGGGTGTGGAGAACCTTTAATGTTAGATTACTTGTTTTGATAACCTCCCCATCTTCTAATAATTTATCTGCCTTTTGGCAAACTATTGGCTGCTCAAAGGTGGCTGATAAATTTAAAAAGGCATCCGTCAGCATAGGGGCATCGTTTTTATGAATAAGGATTTTTGCCCCTGTTGCCATTTTTATTTCATCGTTAGCCGAAATATGGTCAAGATGCCCATGGGTATTAACGATATAAACAGGTTTAGTTTTTAACTCATTCAATTTGTCAAGGATTAATTCTGCTTCATCCCCCGGGTCAATAATAATTGCCTCATCCCTTTCGCTAAAGATATAGCAATTACTTGCCATAGAACCAACAATTAATTTATGAATTTCAGTCATTTTTACTATCCAGGATTAAGGTTACCGGGCCATCGTTATGAATATCAACTAACATCTTAGCCCCAAATTCGCCTTCTTGAGTCTTAATTCCTGCTTTTTTTACCAGGTCTATAAATTCGAGGTATAATTCTCTGGCTAATTCAGGGGCAGCCGCCTGAGTAAAATCAGGTTTCCTACCTTTACGACAATCACCATACAAGGTAAATTGGGAAATAATTAAGACCCCACCATTAATATCTAATACAGAAAGGTTAAATTTGTTCGTTTCATCCGTAAATATTCGCAGATTAATAATTTTATTTACCAGATATTGTACATCTTTAATCGTATCCTGATGGGTTATTCCTAATAAAATCAATAGTCCTTTGTCTATCTGGCCAATTATTTTATTACCTACGGTTACAGTTGCTTCTTTAACTCGTTGAACACAAGCACGCATATCTTATTTCCCTAAATTTTCAGTTAATTTTTCTTCTCTCCATTTCTCCATATTCCCCTCTTCTCCTTTGTTACACTTCATTTGAGTAAATAGTTACCATATCATAGGCCCAGAATTCTTGAATTTCCTCTGCTTTTTTCATCATCTTTTGTCCTTTATATGTTTCTGTTATTGGTTTATCTCCTTAATATTTCATTGGACGAAATTGCGTATAAAGTTCTCAGCATAAAAGAAGTTTTTGCGAAGCAAAAATTTGGGTGAGTACCATAAGGCACGAACCTTTTATGCTGTGTTATACGCTGTGCCGTGTCCATTTCTAAATTACTCATATCCTTATCCCTAAATTTAATCGTAATTTCTTATGTAATATTTTTATGAAATCATCTATTTGTGGTAAATCTGTTCCTCGGAATGCTTTCATTAAATTCTCTATCATTGAGGATCTGATATTCTCTACTGTAAGTTGATATTTATCAGGATTAGAATGGTGGCCAATATCATAGATGAAAAATAAATTCGCATCATTCTTGTTGAGTTTCATGCCTTGAAGCCCAAATCTATCTACCATATTTTTATAGATATATTGTTGGACTGCCCAGATAATTTTTTTATTCCAGGCTTCAAAAACTTGCCCTTTGTTTAGCATTTGGATAAATGAGAGTTTAATGGTATTGTAGGTATTCATGCCAAAGGCATAGGAATTTTTTGTTATATCCTTATTCTGTATATAATCTTCTATTGCTTTTACAAGTTTTCCTGTGCCGGTTGTAGAATCAGTTTGAAATTCTACAACGCAAAAATCATCTATCTCATCGCTAATTGGCTTATGTTTCACCAGAACAAAATCAAAGGTGCCTATTCTTTTAAGTTTTACCTCTGAAAATAATAGGACATTATCTGTATTTCCAAAAACATGATTTGCTGCATTAATAAAAATGGTCTTATCTTGTAAAAGTCTTTTTGGGCAAATGGCTATAGGACTATTGTTTGGCCACCAAGCAGAACAAATTCCCATAGGATAGGTCAATAAGCGACTTTGTTTGGAGCATCTATCGTTATTGCTAAATGGGCATAGATGCCTTTTTCTAATTTGTTCTGCTTCTTTTGATATATTCTCAACAGGGTAACCAAAGATTTCTGCGGGATAATGTTTTCTATGTGTATTATTCATAATTTCACCTCTTGTTATTTCTTAATGACGACTATTTCTTCCGGTAGTGGTATATTATGTGTTGTGCTTCTTCTCGTTCTAAATAATTCAATATGCGCATCGGAATAGCCTATATCTTTAGCCATCTCAACAAAGATTTTACCTACAGGGATAACAATATTTTTATATGTCTGGTCTCCTACCACTTGCAAATTATAGCAGCCTCTTTTCATAACTTTATAAAATTCTTTTAGACAGATATACATTCCTCCAAAATATTCTCTTACCATTCTCGGATAATCAAACCCCCAATTTTTATCTGATAACGCCTCTTCTATTTGATCTGCTACTTCTTGAATGGCTTTGAACTTCGTTATATATTCGCTCCAGTTATCTTCCTTATAGATTAATTTTGTACTCCCTTTTATCATAGTCTTTTTTAGTTTTTGGACATCATCCATATTCTTTACAAAATCTAAGAGATACAACTCTAATCGGGTTTGTCTTGTATATTCAAGATCGTTCGGATAAGGGGGGGAGGTTATGATAAAATCAATAGAATCCGCTTCAATAAAAGAACTCGTTTTCAGTGCGGATTTATTAAATACTTTGGTTTTGCCATATGAATCGAATTTTTGAACAAGTTTCAAATCATTATACGCATGAATTATTTTTTTACAAAAAACATTAAAAAATGGTTCTTTTTGTCTATGAGGATAAAATGTTGTTCCGGGACATAGCGCAACATAAGAGGTGTCAAATGCCGTCTTGCCTAACATTACCATAAATAATTTTTTTATTTTTTCATCCTCAATTTCACTAATCAAATCTTTCATTAAAGAGACTTCTTTTTGCATTTTGAGACTTATCCATTGATTCAATTCTCTTTTTGGCATCTTCTTTAAAAAATCATTTTCGAGATTATAATTTTCAAAATTCTCTGCTAATTTAATAAACTTCTTAACTTTTTCCTTATAGATACTTTTTAGCCTGTCAATGTCTATATCCCAAGTTGTTTTGACATCGGAAACAAGACACATTAGAGGATTTGTATCTATACCAATTGCATTTAGCTGAAATAAATTACTTGAAACCAAAGTAGTCCCACTTCCACAAAAAGGGTCTAAAACTAAATCTCCCTTTTTTAAACTATATTTTTTAATACTCTCTTCTAAAAGGATATATGGGAAATCCTCTAAATAATCATACCAGTGATGAACAACCCCATGTCGGTTTAAATCGTTTATGGAGTGGTATTCCTGAAAAAGTGATAATTGATAAGGAGTTTTTATATCAATCTGATCAACCAATTCCAGATTATATTTAATTTCTTGATTTTTAATCTTTTGTATAGTTTCCTCAAAAAAAGATTTTTTATTCTGTGGAACTTTGAAATAAAAATTACTTCCGTTTTCGATGAATCCCTTTTTGATTAGTAAATGAATTCCATTTAGAAGAATTTTACTATCCTTGGGATAACCGGTTAATTCCGATAGTTCCTCAATGGTAGGTACTGCATTATCAAATATCTTGAGGTATAAGTGTTCCAATATTTGGGACTGTAAGAATGGTAACTTTTTCGTGTTCATATTGATACCCTTTTAAATGTTATATCTATCTTTAACCTATAATGTTTTGGCACGGCATTGCGTATAACGTTCCCGGGCTATACGAAGCCAGCCGAAGGCTGGTTTGGGCGAGCGTAAGCGAGCCGTATAGCCCGTGTTAAGCGCTCATGCCTGCATTGCTTTTTTTCAAACTTCTTAACCTATTTAATAAATATGCATACTGATATACCGCTTTTAAAATTTCCTTTGTAAATTCTATACCTACTTTAACTTCTTCCTTGCTAATTTTATCAAAGATACGGGATTCAAAATGAGCAGCATCATTTCCTAATAGTACTCTGTGACATTTTATTTTATGGGTATAAACAAATTTTTATACAGAATCACGAAATATATCCTCACACAAAAACACAAAGCACATAAAGAGGAAAAATAAAAAGAATCTTTATGTTCTTTGTGTGAGAAAAACCCACAAATTTAAGTGTCATGGAGTAATAGTCTTAATTCATCCATTCCTTCAAAGAGTTCTTTAGGAATTACAATCTTGCTACTCAACGCTTGGATACGCTTCTTCAGATTGTCACCAGTTGCACCTCTGTCAAGACAAATTTCTTCCAAAGTTTTCCTTATCATGATTGCAGATTTAGGGTTATATCCAAACTTGCATTCGGATTGCATTCTGCATTTTATTTGGTGGAGGTGAGGGGAATTGAACCCCTGTCCTCTTCCATGCCAAGGAAGCGCGCTCCCTCTGCGCCACACCCCCACGAAAATCGGTTATCTGATTACCTTTGCATCTGCCCACAAGGTTTCTAAATCATAAAATTTTCGCGTTTCTTCATAAAATATATGCACCACCACATCAAATAAATCTATTAATGTCCAGGTCGCCTCTTTATATCCTTCGATATGGTGAATCTTTATCTTTTCTTTAGTCAATAATTCATCTATTCCATTAGCAATAGCCCGAACTTGCACATCGGATGTTCCACTACAGATAACAAAATAATCAGTCATATCAGTTAAGCCCTTCATTTCCAGGACAACAACATCATTTGCCTTTTTATCTAAGGCTACTTGTGCACATTGTAAGGCGAGATTTTTAGCCGACTTTTTTGGCAAATTACCAACTCCTTTATCAATTATCAATGTTCAATTATCAATTGTTATAGCAGTTATTAACCAAAACTTTACATCTTTTTTTGGGCGAAATTTCTTTATCTTTTGAAGATGGCTTGAAATTTGAAATTGGAAATTAGAAGTTTGGAGAAAGTGTGAAAATTTAAGCTCCCTAATTTCCAATTTCTAATTTCTCTTTTATTTTATGTAAACTTTTGACTAATACTTGCTATAATTGATAATTGTTAATTGTTTATATATCGTAATATTTCATCTTATCCTTTAACTTATGGACAAGTTCATTTCTTGCCTCTATTGACCTTGGATGAATAACCCCGTGATATTTTAGAATATCCAGCATTTTGAAATTTATTATCCAGAAGGTAACTATATCAAGTTCTGTTATGGCAATATTTTTTAGCCTTTCATAAGATTGCTCATCCTCTTTACTTTCCCTATAGTCCATATAGTCAGCGACATAAATTATCTTCTCCAGGGTAGAGGCATTTTTATCCAGGGTAGAATGGATTCTAATAGCTCGACCAATCTCTTCATCAGCAATACCAAATTTCTCCTTAGCTAACACAGATCCTACCGGTCCATGCCATAATCGGCTTTCGTTTTTCTCTATTTCATCTAAAATAATCGCATATTTCCTTATGTAATTTTCTGACAACTCTACCGATAAATCCTTAGCACAATCATGTAATAGTGCCGCTATTCTAACCTTCTGTGGATTAACGACATAATGTTGGGCTAAAAAAGAGGCTATCTTCTGGGTATTAAGACAATGACTATACCTATTTTCCGAAAGCATCTCTTTTAATTTTGGCTCAATTTGTGCTATGTCTATCATTCACCTTTTGCCCTACCATAAATATTATAACATACATAAAACAATTTATCAAGAAAAATTTATAGATAAACCAAAAATTCTTCATTGCCTTTTATTTAGTCTTATTTCACAGGTCGAAAAAATTTTTAAAAAAATTGTTGCAAGAAATGAGTTATAGTATAATTATATACGAGGTAAGTTTAACGGTTGAAGAGGGAGATTTTGTAACCATTTGTGGGCCCCTTCAGGAAGCGGAAAAACTACCTTTCTTGATATCATTGGCTGCCTGGATAAACCTACGATAATGAAATATAGTAATATGGAAGTGGTTGATACACCTGATGCCTTCTTTCAAAAAACCTATTTGGAGCATATTCGATAAAAGGTATTGAACAGAACTTCCCCAACTTGGGTGCAATAATCAGAATTGTCTCCTGTATCAGCAAATTACATTTTTAGCCACAAAAAACACAAAAGTACTAAATTTCACTAAAATTTCCTTTTGTGGAATTTTGTGTTTTGGTGATTTTGTGGCATATCTTTCCTTAACCACCTCAGTAATTTAAAAGTTGGGGAATTTCTGGGAATTGAAGAAAGAAGTTGACAATATTTGGAGACTTTGTTATAATGAAAGCTATTAGAGATTAAGAAGGGAATGTCCAATAGAGTAATAGTTGCCTTTCCATATAACCCTTCTTATGTGGAAAAAGTCAAATCTATCAAGGGGCACAGATATCATCCTGAAGGAAAGTATTGGAGTTTTCCGGATTCAGATGGGATTGTTGAAGAGATTGTGGCGGTGTTTCAGGGAGAGAAGATAAATATTGATCCTGCGTTGCAACCTTTGAAAGATAAGATACAGGTAAACGGAAATTTTGAAGACTTACGGCGTGAACTTGTCTCAAGGAAATACAGCCCAAAGACAATAAAGGCTTATATCCACTACAATGAGGTCTTTCTCAAGACTGCAAGAACTTAAGAACAATAAAGAGTCCATTGGATAATTTAATCTTAGATTGAAGATCTCATCCAGAAAAAAGGATGTATATCCGCAATACTGCAGATATACCCCTAAATTGGAAGGATATACGCAGTGCGGATATAAACGAGATAAGCAAAATGCCTTCGGCATTTTGCTTATCGGGGCGCGGGGCTGACGCCCCGAGATAGGCTTGTGCCAAAGGCACTTCGCCTATCTCGGGGTATGCGAAATTGTCTGAGCCGAAAGCCTCTGGCTTTCGTTCATCCAACTTCGCATACCCCGCGCCCCGTTATCTGCCATTGCGGGCGAGTGAAATAGGAGATATTAGTTATGGAAGAAAAAGAAAATGTCAAGACTCAACAATATTTAGGTAATAACAGAAGTTCTTTTGAAATAAAACTGAGAGAAGAATTTATTCCTCCCTATATACAAATTTTCCGAAAAATTAAGAAGATTACATCTGTTCCTATAAGCATACAGGCAACTATTATCATAGGTGTTATTTCACTTCTGACATGGTGGCTAACAAAAGTTACTGGTACCATTACTTACCTTCCAGATTTTTGGTTGTTCTTTATTAGTAGTATTTCGATCGTTATTTTTGGTTTATTGTTTATGCGGTATGTATGGTGTAAACACATACAGGTATTTGGTGATCTTTTATCAATATTGTCCAACCAAAAACAGATTGATGATTTAAAAAAAGTATTTATCTTAATGTATAAATCTAAATCTCAACTTTGGAGTTTCCTTAGCTTTTCCGTCTTGGGAGCAATAATTGTCTTTTTCCTTTATCCTCCACTTCCATTTGTCTCGAAGGTATATAATTCAATACTTATAGGTTTCCCTTGTGCGGGAGTAGCTGGTCTTGGAGCGTGCTTATCTTTAACTTCAAGTATCTTCATTTATAAACTGACAAAATTTAATAATCTAAAATTGAATCCTCTTAATCCTGGACAGACTGTCGGAATTGCTCAATTATCTAAGTTAATGTCTCTCTATGCAACATTATTTACCATAGAAAATACACTTTGGTTAATTCCTTTTGTTTATCTCTCCTTAACGGCTCAAACTCGTATTCCTCCATTAAATTTAGATTCATTGTCATATCAATCTGCATTTGCTCTAATTATAATATTCTTTTGTATCACAGTACCAATATATTTTCTTTACCCACAATTGGCTTTGCGAAGGATAATTATTCGAGAAAAGAATGGATTACTGCAAAAAATTGAGGGTTATATTAAAGAACTATGTTTCAAAACTGATTACCCTTTAGAAAAAGATATTCCACTAATTGAAAAATATGGAGAAATTTTTAATCGCATACAGCGTAGTAAGACCATGCCTATTGATGTATTCTCTGGTTTTCGCTTTATTGGATCGCTTGCATTCTCGTTATTTCTCATTATTATCAGTAAACCTACGCTATTGACGGATATGATGGATGTGTTCCAAAAACTACGCGATTTATTTAAATGATATAGATTTTTAGTTAGTATAAGGTGTAAAAATGCAAAAACAATATGATGTAATAATAGTAGGATCCGGTCCTGCTGGGGCAATAGCAGCCTATGAGTTGGCGAAAAGAGGTGTGAAGCCTTTAATTCTTGAAAAAGAAACTTTGCCCCGTTATAAAACTTGTGGAGGATCTATTCAATTTAAGGTCACAAAGTATCTTCCTTTTGACATATCATCTGTGGTAGAGGATGTAATTTATGGTGTGATATTTTCTCATCAATTCCAAGATGAGTTTAATAGAAAATCAGATGAACCTCTCATGTATTGTGTTATGCGAGATCGTTTTGATTCTTTTTTAGTCAATAAAGCTATTGAACAAGGTGCTATATTAATAGACGGACAACGAGTTACAGAAATACAAATATCAAAAGAACAAGTTATAGTGACAACTATAGACTATGAATTGTCTTGCCAAGTTATAATAGGAGCAGATGGAGCAAATAGTATAGTTGCAAAATCTTTAAATCTTATGCAGGGAGTTCCCAGAAGTTTGGGAATTCAAAGTGAGATTACTGTTGATGAAAAAATCCTCTTTGACCAAAAAGGTTATGCAAGATTAGATTGGGGTACACTTCCTAGTGGTTATGCTTGGCTCTTCCCTAAAGCGAAGCAATTTTCCGTTGGAGTAGGAGGACCAATAATAATTGGTAGAGAGCTAAAATCCTACTATAGTAGATTTAGGGAATATCTTAATTTATTAAATTCAAAAACCAATTCATTCCGTGGCCATTTATTACCTTTCAGACCCCCAAAAATGAGCATTTGCAAAGAGAGAGGCTTGTTAGTTGGAGATGCTGCGGGATTGATCGATGCTTTTACAGGAGAAGGTATTTTTCAAGCTATCATAAGTAGCCAAATGGCGGCTTCAGTAGTATATGATTATCTAAATAAAAAAAGTGATAACCTCTCAAAGTATGAAGAACTTATTGATATTCAATTAATGCCAGAATTACTCTCTGCCCGTCTTTGCTTGCACTTATTTAATTGTTTCTCGAGAAGATTCCATATATATATGAAAACTCATGAGCGTCCATGGAATGCTTTTTGTAGAATTTTACGAGGTGAGAAAACTTTTAGGAGTATTAAAAATGAACTTGGACCATTCCAATTTCTCTGGGATCCAATTGATAAGATTACAACAATGATAGAAAATCAGCGGTTGAGTACTTTTGGTATACAATGATTTGGAAATAATTCAATTTCAAGAGGGATATGGTTCTGACAACTAACCTGTAATTAAGGAAAGAAATGGAATTTAGAATTTGGGATTTAACCTAATTTTCAAAATTAGAAACAAATTGTTTTTTATAACCTTCTTAAAATAAAGGAATTACAAAAAAATGTCTCTTATGAGTTAGGTGCTACAACTGTGCTTTTATAAGTATTTGTAAAATTTGCAGTTATGATCTCTCAATTTTTATCTTTGAAAATCCGGTTTAATAGTTATGTTGTAAGAGAGAAATGCCCGCAACAGCAGATAATATGATGTAAAAGACTTTGTTTCTCTTCGTCCAAATTTTGCTTCGCAAAATTTCTTTTACATCAGGAACGTTAGATGAAATGTTTGAAAGGAGACTATGGCTATAAAGCTCATTGACCCAATAGACCTCAAAATACCAAGGGCCTATTTCACAGAATTTGACCGTATCTCTTACTCTCAAGTTGCTTGGACATCGGAAGATGTGGAAGAAATAAAACGCAACCTTGAAAGAAAAGTCAAGTTGCTTGGTCTTATCAAAGGAGTGGTAATTATTGCTACATCGCATTTATTTGAATCAGAGCTCGCTCAAGAATTTATTAAAGAAAATCCTATTACTTTAGAAAAAAGCATAATATTGCCAGCTCTTATTTCCAAATACAAAAATTTCTCTGGTTTTCTATTTGCCAAACGCGAAGAATCTAAAGAACGAGAACGATATTTAAGTGCCGATAAAGATGAAATTAACACATTGCTTTCCAATTGTGTTGATACAGTAGTTAGCTGGAATGTGGATTTAACTACGAAATGGTTTAAGCAACGGTTATTGCGAGATTTAGAAGAGGAAAGGTCTGTATTGCGCTTTAATCTATCCAACGTGCCTCTACCACTCATTGAGGGTGTAATCTCTCGTATACGTGAGTTGGAATCCCCCTCAAGAAGGGAAATATATAACATAGCGAAAATTTCGGGAGACAAAATTCTCTGGACACAATTATGTGATTACACAGATTTTGTTTACTACCTATCTGGGGCTCGTGCTGTTAATTCGGAAGGTATATTACCCCAGGAGAATCTCGTTGACTTCAGTATTACCGATCTTGTTCAGAGAAAAACCAAACTATCTGATTACGAGATTTTTTACAGAATATTTCTTAGAATTATAAAGGATAAAACGCAAAAGTTGTTCCCTGTAGAAATCTTAGATCTGCTAACTTTTGAGGATATCGTAGAGTTGCGTGAGACATTGCTTCATAGTGGTTTTGTTGAGAAATATAATAAACTGATGGAAAAGACAAAGGAAAGGGTGGAAATTACTGATACAGAACAACTCATATTAAACATTAATGAACTCAACCAATTTGAACATGAATCGCACTTAATTTTTACAGATACGATTGTTACAGAAGTTTATCAAATGAAGAGGATAGATTTACAAAAAAGAGGGTTAAAAGTTTTGACAAGCCTTGGATCACTCTTAACTTTTTACGGCACTATTGAGTCTGTGGTTCAACTTACCGTAAATGTCCTTTCTCTTTTGGGGTTTAATACACAAATTCGTCAAACAGAAAGAAAGACACAACAAAATTTGCAAAGACTGGAAAAACTTGTTGACAGAAGTTCGTTGGACAAGAAACCTCTGTTGCTTAAATATCTATCAGATATAAGTAAAAAATACTCATCAAAATTAGTAGTACTCTGTGACATTTTATTTTATGGGTATAAACAAATTTTTATACAGAAT
>JASEHU010000099.1 GCA_030018635.1 bacterium | reverse complement strand
CTCGCAGAAAAGGAATACCGCTATCTTGATATGCTTCGCTCCCGGGCTCAATGCACTTTTTAATTAAAACGGGGTCGCCTAAACAAGCATAATTCTTTGATGACTTGATCGCATCGACTATTTCCTCATATTTCGGCTGGAAGTATTCGGCATCGATGCGCCCGGCTGTATCCGTGTCTGAGAAATTTTTGACGAAGGACAAGCGATGTTTGGGCTTCCAATTCAAAAGGCCAAGCTCGGAGAGAAGGATTTGTTCGGCTTGATTGTATAAATTCTTACTTTGCTTATGAAAATCAATGCCTTTTAGCGTTATCTGTTTAATGAAAGCCTGAAATGTTTCGTTGAGACAAGGGATTTTGATTGTTTGTATTAAACCTAAATTTAGGTTTGGCTGACCGGTGCCTGTTCTAAATCTTTCTATTTGTGATTGTCCGTATATGCAATTCAGGAAAGTGGAAAGATAAAATGGTTCAATGGAATTTTGTTTTAATGTAATTTTTGCTATTGCTTGATTTGAGCTCGCTTCAAAATCCAAATAGTAAACTGCCGATTGTCCAAGATAAGCCCCTGCCATAGTAAGCAAAACCTGTCCAGACCGGCAATACGATTTATAAAGTATTTTATGAACATCTTTTGAGATGTAATGCAAATGAGCTGTATCAATAATATTGTTTTTGATATCTTCCGTAACAATGAAAGGCATGCCATTATCAAGAAACTCAATGAAGTTACAGAGTGAATATGCACCAAAATTAATAACGGATTCAGAAAGGCATCCAATTGACTCGTGACATTTTTTTGCTATCAAGTTTTCAGTTTGAAGATGAATTGGTTTAAAACATTCAGCATCAATCCGAAAATCTTGAATTTTTTTAATTTCTTGAAAATTTACAATCGAAGTTTGCATCTTTATCTCCAAAAACTCAAGTTCTCTTTTTTCGCCCGGTTTGCTACTTATCTATCAGCTTTTCATTCTGCGGATTTTGCAGATAATTATCCTGGCTTACAACCTTTTTCCCTGTTTCCTGTTCCAGTTTTTTTCGTGCTACTCCTGCGACATTACCGCCGCGGCGGGAGACATTCCTGTTTTCTTCAAAACCACTGGGATGTTCCACTTTTGTAATTTGTGTTGTGGACGCTTCGCCGAGCATGGAAAAGATAAGTTCAAGGTCAGTCATATGATCCCGCAGATTTTCTCTTTTTAAGTCTTTAAGTTTTTTGTATTGGCTTGGTGTTAAGCCAAAGGCAGCTTTGGATATTTCCGCAGTCAGGATTTCGTATTCTTTGCTTTTTTCAACGCCGTGTTTTTTCCATTCATCCGTAAGTTCTTCCCTGATGGCAATCCCACGCATTCGTTTTTCAATCCATTCATCGCTATACCCTTTGGCTTTGTATAAAGCCCGCGTTCTTTTTGTTGCCAACTCTGGGTCGTCAATTTCTTGCACTCGTTCATAGCCAACCTTTGCCAGCCACCGTTTAAACGGCTCAGCTTTGGGCGAGGGGATGGACTGAATTATGCGGAATACCCCTTCCGTATTAGCACAATCAGTTTCGCGCATTTTTCCATCTGGAGCAGGCAGTTTCAACCCGTGACAAAATGTCACGACTTCACTTCCTTCTTCCTGGAGCCTTTGCTTTAACTTTCTCCAGTATGCCCCAGCATCAACACTGTCCGTTAATGCTCCGCACACATCTACTACAGAAAACCACCATTCGTTTTTATAAATAGTCTTTCTGATTTCACGCTTTCTGAAAACCGCTATTTTTGTTGAAGAAATTAATTCATTTCCCATCTTAACTACCTCCAAAAACTTAATTTTTCTTTTTTTGCCCAATCAATAAACGCCTCAGCAATGCCGTCTGGAAGCTCGCCTTTGTGATTATGTAAGTCGTGCTCCACTATCAAGTGGCCGTATTTATCCAGATTAGGCTTACCGTCGCTGTTTTTGACATAGACATACTCACCGGAATTATCCTTGCCTGACTTCTCGGAAACTCCAAAGAAGATAGGATAATCGTCTTTTTTCGGACAGAGTGTGGCATCCCATTTTTGCAAGAATAGGACGCTTGTCTTTGTGCCGGTGTGAGGCTTAAATGTATTGCCATGCAAGCCCACGACCGCCAGAATACGGGCTTTATCAGCGACAAATTCCCTGATGTCCTTGTCTGAGGTATTATTAAATCTTCCTTGAGGTAAAACTATGGCCAGACGGCCTCCGGGCTTGAGGAAATCAAGATTACGCTCAATGAAAAGAATATCCCGGCCAACCTTTGACTTGGGCTTTCTCTTATGGTTAAAGCCGAGATCGTATTTATGGATGATATTCGACTCTTTAATATCACCGGCAAAGGGCGGATTGGCCATCAGAATATCAAACAAAAATTCCTTATTTGAATTGCGGTCTGCCTTTAACTTCTCGAGACGTTTGAACCCTGCACCGTAGGTGTCCCGCCAGTCAGGATTATTTACTTTCTCATTCCAACGGTCATAATCAAGGGTGTTTAAATGCAAAACATTTGTCTCACCATCACCGGCAATCAGATTGAGCGTGCGTGCCACACGCACAACCTTTTCATCAAAATCTATTCCGAACACTTTTAGCACATCTTCTTTTTCTTCCGCTGAAATCTCGGTATTTTCAAAAAGATGGCCGGTAATCTGAAAAATAGTATGCACAGTAAATCCACACGATCCTGCGGCAGAGTCAATCATATATTCGCCCCTTTGTGGATTAAGCATTTTGACGCACATATCAATCACATGGCGAGGTGTGAAATACTGCCCCTTTTCGCCCTTAGAAGATTTACTGACCAAATACTCAAAAGCCTCATCAATGACTTGCAGATTGGAATTAAAAAGCTTTACATTTTGAAGGCTGGAAACGCAGATTGATAAATGCGAAGGCGAAAGCTCAATTCTACTTTCATCTGGGAAGACGCCTGGCCACTTTTTCTTGGCTTCATCAAATAGCCTCTGCACCTTCTCTTTTAGCTGGGCATCAGTCTGACCGGTATTCCTAAACTCCAGCACTCTAAATGATGAATCATCTATTTCCTGAATGACTTCTTTGATTTCATCAAATAAATTCTCTTTTACTTCTCCATGTTTAGCCCCAGATGCATCAATCATAGGATAATTTTTACCCTTTAGAAAATAATTAATAATCACTCTGTCCTGCTGGCTTTTGTGTTCGTCATATAATTTCGTAAATATGAGTTTAAAAACTTCTTCGAATACATCAACCCCAGCATTAGCAAGAACTTCATCCTCCATATCCTGAATGATTGTTTTAAGGGATTTTCCCTCTGATGAAATTTTATCCTTAATAATAAGGTCTTTGAGCGTGTATCTCTCCTTGAGAATATCGGCAAGGGTCTGATTGGCATTTGGAATGTCGGTAATATCCTCAAAGAAATTTGGGTCTTTGCGGTGATAATGAGTAATCTGCCCGCCGTTTGTCCATACGGCTATAGGAACACCAGTAGCATTGCAATAGCTTTTAAGCTGTTCTTTTCCTTCTTTAATCTTTGGCTTTTTGACCTCGACAATGATATATTCTACAGTCGGACGGTCTTTATCAAAAATTACGATATCAGAAGATTTTGTCTGCCGGCCAAATTGCACAGGATGTTCGAATCTAATTCTTTTCCTGGGATAGCCATAATAGTTTATCAATTTTGCGGTATAAAGCTGTCGCACGACTTCTTCGGGCTTAAGTTGAACCTCTTTACCACGGATAATACATTCTACATAAGGTTTCCCGTTTCTCTCGATAATTTTATTTTCAAGTTTATCTATTTCTTCAGGCGTGAATATCGAAAGGTTGTGTTGAGAATTTTTTAATATGGATAATAAAGTAATTTTACTTTCTCTTTCTGTCATGACCAATCCCTCCTTAAAATCCTCCTTCATCTGCAAAACTATAATGTTTGTTATCGCCGATAATGATATGATCTAATACCTTTACCTGTATGATTTTGCCTGCCTGAAACAATTCCATAGTAAAATCTCTATCTTCTTTGCTTGGACAAGAATCTCCAGAGGGATGGTTATGGACGCAAATGATAGAAGAGGTGAAATGTTGAAGGGCTTTTTGGAAAATCTCTCTTATTATAGGTGCGGCTTGATTGACTGTCCCTTCGGCTATCTCGATAATGTCAATAATGCTATTTTGAGAATCAAGAAGGACAATCTTAAAAACCTCTTTCTTTAAATCCCTCATTCTGGGCATTAGAATATCTACGACATCCTTTGCAGATTTGATTTTGATTTTCTCTTCTTTTAATTCATCTTCCCTAAACCTTCTTCCTATCTCTATCGCCGCTTTTATCTGGGCAATCTTTGCCTGTCCCAAGCCTTTAAATTCCTTCCAATGCGATAAATCGGTATGAGATAAATTACGGAAGGTCTTGAATTTTTGCAGTATGCTTCTTGCCAGATCTATAGCACTCTGGCCTTTTATGCCTGTGCGTAATAATATTGCCAGTAATTCGGAATTACTAAGTGTATGCTCGCCATTCTTCAGCAATTTTTCCCTGGGCCGTTCATCCTTCGGCCAATTAAGTATTGCTTTTGGATATACCTTTTTCTTATTCATGTTTATTCCTCAAGGGTTCGCAAAATCCGGTAACACAATACTAAATTTACCCCTTTAAAAAGCTAATCAACAAAACCTTCTTTACTCATTTCCAGTCTCCCGCAGCATCAGTTCCAATTCACAGCGTAATTCCTCCCTGTCAGGCAAATAAAGCTGGTATTTGGACACAAAAAGTTGGCTATTCATGTTATAGGTGGCATACTCCACCAGCAGTTCGTCCTTGTGTCGTGTGAGGATGATGCCGATGGGCGGATTGTCGCCTTCGGTATTTTCTTCGTTGGCAAAATAGCCCATGTACAAGTTCATCTGTCCGATATCGTGGTGCTGAACATCATTTATTTTAAGGTCGATCAGCACAAAACAGCGGAGTATGCGGTGATAGAAAACCAGATCAACCCTGTAATGTGTATTGTTAATAGTGATGCGATATTGCCGTCCGACAAAGGTAAAACCCTTGCCCAATTCGAGTAGAAACTGCTGAAGATGATTGCACAGTAGTGTTTCCAGATGTGTTTCAGATGGTAGATGTGGCTCTGGTATTTTCAGAAATTCAAAAACATAATGGTCTCGCAAAATATCGGTTGGTTTTTCTACAAGCTGCCCCTGCGAGGATAATTTTAGGATGCTGTTTTTATCCTTACCTGCAGCCAGACGCAAAAATAGGGCAGATGCTTTCTGTCGCTTGAGTTCAGGCACCGACCAGTGTTCGGCAATGGACTGCTTTTCATAGAAACCACGTTCCAGATCGTTGTCCAGCTTGAGCAGTTCCACATAGTGAGACCAGCTCAATTGGTGAGAAGGCTTCTGACTTTTTGGATAACGCTGGTAAAACAAACGCATGTATACCAGATTGCTGCGGCTGAAGCCTTTGCCATGCAACAATGTTAAATCTTTAGCCAGGTTAGCGAGCAAGGCCTTGCCGTACGCTGCCTTAATGTTTCCGCCTTGTTCAAACTCGATAATATATTGGCCAATTTGCCAGTATGTTTCAATCAGATGGGTGTTGACAGCCTGGTAGGCGAAGGATTGACCTTGTGAATATGTATCGGAAATTTTACCCAGCAGGTTTTTATATTCCGATGTCTGCGAAATATCAGTTACTATTTTCAATTCAGTACTTTTTATTGCCATAGTTATTTCTTCTCTTACACAAACGCATTCGACGACACATAATCCTTAACATATTCAATCACTGGTTCTCTCTATTCATCCAGCTCCGAGAATTCGCCTGACTCCATAACTCGTCTAATGCCTTCTGTGTTGATGCAGTTGAGCTTTTGAATTCCGCCGGCAGTTTGGATAGTAAGGGGGTGACAATTTGCTCCCACCCTTTGGAGAGTTCATTATCACTTATGCCTTTTGCGACTTCCAAATTCCGGTGCCTCTTTGATACATGTCCCAAGCACTTTAAAAGCCTGGGTAATTAGTTGCATAGTTTCCTTGTTTAATTTAGCCGGGATTGTGCCAACATCATTCCACCCGGTAAGATTCAGGTCATCAGGCGGTAAGGTATTTTTCTCCCAATTATAAAACAATCTACCCCACTCGCTATTAAGAATTTCAAATACCCGTTCTTGATGAGCAGGATACCAAAATAAATCATGGTACAGGACACTGGCTATGTAGGCCCAGGGGGCAAGGATTGTTTTTAATGTCCACTCAATAGGTTCTTTTAGAGGTCCCCAGTAAATAGAATGCTGCATTCTGCTGGCAAAGGTCATCTTCTTAAAAGGTCCCACAAAATGCCAATTTTCCTTTGCCGCCTCAATATCACCCACAATTTCAATCTCGCGGGTATCCCCACATCCTAAGCCTAACTCGTGGGCTAATCGAATGAATTTAACATCTTTTAACGGGTCAAATCCCATAATTTTAGCCGCTACGGCATCGATGGCTACTTGGTCAGAAGAGGCAAGGATAACATTCTTGATGTAAGGAATCATACATCGTGGGCCGGGACCATCACCGGCAAAGGTGCCATCCATCACAGCAAAAATTCCCCGATGAATCTTTTTTTGAATCATCAGCAGGTCAACCAATGTTTCGTGAATAACCGGATGTGTCCAATGCCGCTTTTCATTCAGCAGACCGCCAAAGGCATTCTTCATCGCTCCGGTAGTTGTAGTAAAAACATGGGTTTTTATGGTTGGCAGATGGATAATATTCTCCCCAATAAACCGTTTGGGAATCATAAATCCCTTTGGATAAACCTCATTCAGACACAAGAATTTATCAGCTAAATCCCCTACAGCCTCGCGGACATTAATCCACTCCGCTCCCTCATAAAGATGGACATTCCTGAGATTATGGGCATTGATGACATTAATCTGCTTATTTTCCCTCTCCCCCAGATGGGCATCGATGACGACCGTCCGATTATGGCAGGCATGAATCAAATCGCTCTGATAACCATCCTTTTTCATAGCCCGAATTACCCCTTCAAGTTGCCAGGGGGTAGTTGAGCTACCAGGATAGAAGAAATGCCAGCTTATGTTTATCTTCAGCCCGGTATCTACATCCTTAGGAACTACTTCTTGATACCCGGCAAGATTCATTAATTGATGGTAATCACTCAGAACCGTGGCCGGTGAAGTCCGTAAAATTGCTACCTTTGATTTTGCCATATTTTTTCCTCCTGATAGTAGTGATTCATAACATTTGATATTGTGGGTGCTCCAGTAGTCAGAATTCAGGAG
>JASEHU010000098.1 GCA_030018635.1 bacterium | reverse complement strand
TATCTCCACCTAATCTCAACATTGGACACGATTTCTGCCATAATGAGAATTGCTGGTTTTTTAAGTTTATTATTGACTTTTAATAAAAAATTTAGTAGAATAGAATTTGTAAGGTAAAATAGGAGAGATGAATAATCATTAAAATAATTAAGCAGAAGGAAAAAATGAAAAAAAAGATGATATTTTTGTTGCTCGGATTATTTTTAATAATACATGAGGCAAAGGCAGAATTGCCGGACAAGACTACCTTGCCAGTAAATGTGCCTGATTCATTAATCGCCGGGGAAGAAAAATACACACTACCTATCATGGAACGACTTATTACCAAAAACTTAGGACCGGATGTGGAGGAAAAAATCCAGGCTGATTTTAACCGTAGTGCCTTTTTGACAAAGTGTGAATTAGCGGTAATGATTGTTCGGCTATTGGATAAGGAACAAGAGGCTGAGCAGTATCGGTTAGATGCCCTTTCCCTGGCGGATGAAAAAGATAAACAAGTATCCCGACAATCCGGATACATAGAAACCTGCCTCAAATATGGCTATTTAAAGGGTTGCCTTGTTGACGGGGATGTGCCGGTGGAATTTAAAGAAACAGGTACGGCTTTAACAAGACAAACCTTTAGCCCTGATACCGAGATAACTAAAGAACAACTATTGGTTGTCCTTATTGAATTATTGAACAATCTTTATCCTGAGGCATTAGGTGAAAAGAGTATCATTGTTCCATTAGAAGGAATGCGAACCGTATCGGAATTTGTGGAAAGATTAACACCATTAAAGGAATTTTGGTCACGGGATGACCAGGGGAAATTTATCCCTGGAATATTAGCCGAGGCAAAGGCACTTAATACTAAGCTTACTCAAATTGAGGATGTCTCCTTAACCGGTAGATACCCGGGTTTTGTGATTACGGCTAAGAAATATTTATTAGAAGAAGACCCAACGAATAATAAAAAGGCAAACTCCTTTCTCACAGATACCTATTCCCTGACTGTTATTGTTGATGGTGCCTTCCTCCCGGAGACAAAATGCAGACGCGATTGGGCCGGATATATCTTTGGGAAATGCTTTGTCGGGGATTATATCCCAACCGAACGGGTGGTTGAGGTTAAACAGGCTCGCCTGGTAGATGTCCATAATAAAACAACCCAAATCCCGGCCTATGGTGTCTTTGTGGATAACTGGGATATTGAAGGGGTTATCGATGTCTGGACGCCGGAAGACATAAAAGAAAGGGTTATTCCGATAAGGACCAACACCGGGCAAATAATAAAGTTACCTGTCTTAACCAATTCATATATTTACACCCCTGTTTTAGGACCATTTAATATTAAACGGGACTTAGGCACTATCTATGCCCCGGCAAATGAAATCTATGAAGATGACCGTGACCGGGCTAATGTCCGGGGATACAAACGGGTATTTTTCAAACCGTTTAATGAATCTAAAGAACAAGAAATTTGCCTTTGTGGTAAGGATGGGTATTCTCCAGTGAAAATCTTGCGAGAAGGCACAAAGGCTATAGGCAAGGAGAAAGGGTATAAAAAGTCAATTTCCGAGAAGCGGAAATTATTTTATGGGACAGAAACTTCTCTAAGAAGTGATTATAAAAGGATTGACTATTTTGAGATGGATATAGAGAAGGATGCTGATATTCACTGGGGATTATATCACGGCGAACGGGTAGAGGTAGAATCAACGATATTTACCTATAAATCCGGAAAAGAGTTTTTTGAACAAAAAGCGGAAGGTGGAAAATTATTAACCATAGAAGAGATGAATAAATTTTATCAGCATACCCCTATCCGTGCTTATTTTATTCCCCATAGACCAACGAATAGTCAACAGCCTTATAAGGATTATGCAGGATTTGTGGAGATAGGATTTGCCCCTGTATTTACTACCTGGTATGGTCTGATAAGAGATAAATATCCATTAGCTGTTAAATGTTGGTTTGACTTAAAGGGTAAGGTAGAAGAAATGGATGTTAAATTTAGTGCGGATAAATTCAAGATTGATACGGACGACTATTTGTATGATGCTGATGGGATGGGTCAGGATGTATCTCCTGTAGTATTTATGCCGCCTGGTTATAGAAGATTTGTCTGCCCGGCGGTAAATAATGAGGAGAAATTAAAGATACTCCAGTTCGATGAGCCGGATTATCAACGGCTATTGGAACAAAATCTATATATCCAATTAGACCCCAAAGGGAGGGTGATTTTCATTGAATCGGATATTCTTGAAGAACAGTAAATTTTTATTATGGAATTTTAGATTTTGGATTTTAGATTTTGGATTGAGGAATCTTATATCCTTAATCGAAAATCGAAAATCGAAAATCGAAAATCATTTTTATATCTTTGTATGCAACTTAGTATTAGTAGTCGGCATTTTGTGTGCCAATTTTGTACAATCTGCCCAACCTGCTTATCTTGTATCGGAAATTATTCCGAATCCAGAGGATGAGAATTGGTCAAAAGGTTTTGCGGCATTTTCAAATTACGATTATGAGGCGGCTATCAAATATCTTACTGCCTCAAATGAGGTTTTATCTAAATATTACTTGGCCAGGATATATTTTGGTGATGCTTTTGTCAATAACCTTGAACGAAAACCTGCCCCTCCCATAGATAGAACTCAGGCATTAACCATCTTAGGGCAGTATCTTGGGTATAGTGAAATGAAGGGATTGTTAAATGATTATCTTTCCTTGAATGCGGATAAAAAGGGATTAAGCGAATTCTACTTCGAGAAAGGAAATTATGAGGCGGCAATTAAAGTCCGTGAATCTATAAAACCTTCCAGAGAGGATAATCTTTTCATAACCAAATGCAGATATTTCCAGGGGGTTGAACAGCGATTCATTACCCCGATTAGAGATACGAAAGCCGTTTTAAGACAAGCCAACATTCTACCTTCACAACAAAAGGAATTGGTTGAACCTCCAGTTCAACGAGGCAAGCCTCAACGAGGCAAGCCTCAACAAGGGATGATAGAAGAAATAGGTGAGTTCCCGGTAGTAAATGTGGACGAGAAATTATATCCCGAACCGGTATCCAGGGTAACAAGCACGCCAACTCAAGAGGTTTTCCATCCTAAGCAGGCAGTCGTCGCTGTCCAGGAGGCGATTGTTTGGGACAGTCCGGCCATTCCTAACACCTCTTATAAAGCGTTGTTCAAGATAAAACAAGGCACAATAGTAACTATTTTAGACACTACCTCTGCTGAGTGGTATTACAAGGTATGCCTGCCGGATGGTCAGGTAGGCTGGATATGCTCGGTGCTATTAAAAGAGGTAACCATTCAGCCTATGCATTAGAAGTGTCCAAAAGGGAATAAATCATTGCAAATTTAACATTGCAAATTGCAAATTTTAAATTTAAAATGCTAAATTTGCAATAACGAGGCAAGCCTCTTAAAATGAATTTATTTCCCTATCTCCATATCCCCCTTTTTACACATAAAAAAGGTTACCCACTTTTATTACACGCACCCACTGCTAAAAAATTTCTTGACAAAATTCAAATTAAATGATATTCTATTAATAGAAAATTAGCACTCAAAGAGATTGAGTGCTAATTTATTAAAGGGTTGGGGTTTTGTAAGCGTTCAGCCGTCAGGTATCAGGTAAAAAGTGAGGCGAGGAGTTCTTATCCCTTTTTTATTAGTCTTACCTGATACCTGACACTTGATACCTGAACGCTGACGGGGTTTTATCATGAAAAATCCACATCATTCGGAAAGAAATAATATAATCTTAAAGGCTATTATTGAGGATTTTACCTTTAAGGGGAGGCCTGTCAGTTCCATTTCACTGGCAGAGATGTTTGATTTATCACCGGCAAGTATTCGCCATGTGATGCAGGAGTTAGAACAAACTGAATATATCACTCAACCTCATCCCTCGGCTGGTAGAGTTCCTACGGATAAGGGATATCGGGTCTATATAGATTCCTTGATGGAAGAGGAACCATTGCCGGAAGGGGAAAAAGACAACATTGTTCAAGAATATGAGCAAAGTAGTGAATTGGAAGAGATGATGCAAAATACCACTCGTCTCCTGTCTGCTTTTTCTCGTTATGTAGGGGTAAATTTACTGCCACAGCGGGAAAAGGTATATCTTGAGGGGTTTAGTAATCTATTGGAACAACCTGATTTTGATGATATTGGACTTGTAAGAAAGATATTCAGGATATATGAAGATAAAGAGTTATTGTCTGAGATTTTAAAGGAACATCTAAAGGATGAGAAAATATCGGTTACTATTGGAGCGGAAAATCAGCATCAGGAGTTTTATGAATGTAGTCTTATTACCGCGAGTTATAAAATAGAAGATGAGCCGGCCGGGGCAATCGGGGTAATAGGTCCCAAAAGGATGTTCTATCCTCATGTTATC
This sequence comes from bacterium, assembly GCA_030018635.1. Lineage (GTDB taxonomy): Bacteria > UBA9089 > CG2-30-40-21 > CG2-30-40-21 > SBAY01 > SBAY01. The sequence continues at coordinate 2,941 of JASEHU010000098.1, read as the reverse complement.
TCGGTAGTTAGATTTATAGCGGATACCATAGGTAAATTTTTAACAATCAGGAGATAAAATTTGAGTAAGAAAAAAATGGTTGAGCATGAAGAAAAAAAAGAAATTAAGGTGGAAGAGAAAATAATCCTTACCAGAGAGGAACTAACCAAACTTGAGCAACAAAGTAATCTGGCCGATGACTACCTTGACCATCTTAGACGATTAAAGGCAGAATTTGAGAATTATAAAAAGAGACAGGAGAGGGAAAGGATAGAATTTATAAAATTGGCCAATGAATCGTTAATATCTGAATTGTTGTCGGTTCTGGATAGTCTTGACCTGGCTTTAATGGGTGTTCAGGAACGCCATAGTCTGGAAAGCTTTCTGCCGGGAGTAGAGTTAATCCGTAAGCAACTGGGGGATATTCTGGTGAAAAATGGACTTGAAACTATAGAAACAATCGGAAAGCCTTTTGACCCAAGGATTCATGAGGCATTAATGCACCTTGAATCGGATGAATATCCTGAGGATGTCGTTACCCAGGAGATGAGAAAAGGCTATGTGCTTAATAATAGGGTGATTAGACCGGCACAGGTAGCAGTCAGTAAAAACCGTGCAAATATTTAATTATAAGACTTATAAGACCTATAATTTTAAAAAGGAGGATGATAAATTATGTCAAAGGTAGTAGGTATTGATTTAGGAACTACCAATTCTTGTTTAGCCATTATGGAAGGTGGAGAACCAAAGGTAATTGCCAATGTAGAGGGAGGGCGAACTACCCCTTCTGTGGTTGGTTTTACAAAAACAGGGGAACGATTAGTCGGGCAAATAGCTAAAAGGCAGGCCATCACTAACCCTGAAAATACGGTTTATTCCATTAAACGATTTATGGGGAGGAAGTATTCAGAGGTTGGGGCGGAAAGAGGCGAGGTGCCATATAAGGTTATAGAGGCGAAAAATGGTGATGTTTGTGTCAAGGTAATGGATAAAGAGTATTCTCCACCAGAGGTATCATCGATGATATTGCGGAAATTAAAGGAGGATGCAGAGAGTTACCTGGGTGAGAAGGTTACCCAGGCGATTATTACCGTTCCTGCCTATTTTAATGATTCTCAGCGACAGGCAACTAAAGATGCCGGCAAGATTGCCGGGCTTGAGGTTTTACGAATAATCAATGAGCCTACCGCGGCTTCGTTAGCCTACGGTCTGGATAAAAAGAAAAATGAGAAGATAGCGGTTTATGATTTGGGCGGCGGCACATTTGACATTTCTATTTTGGAAATAGGAGAAGGCGTTTTTGAGGTAAAGTCAACTAATGGTAATACCCATCTGGGTGGAGATGATTTTGACCAGAGGATAATAGATTGGCTGGCTGATGAGTTTAAAAAGGAACAGGGGATTGATTTACGCAAGGACAAAATGGCACTCCAGCGATTAAAAGAGGCAGCAGAAAAAGCCAAGTGTGAACTTTCTACAACTGTAACAAATGATATTAATCTGCCATTTATTACCGCAGATGCCTCAGGACCTAAACATCTGAATATTACCCTGACCAGGGCAAAGTTAGAGGAGTTGGTGGATGATTTAGTGGATAAGACTATTGGTCCCTGCCAGCAGGCACTACAGGATTCAGGATTCAAATCTAATGAAATCGATGAGGTGGTGTTGGTTGGTGGCCAGACTCGAATGCCTAAGGTTCAACAGGTAGTCAAGGAGTTATTTGGTAAAGAACCGCATAAAGGCGTCAATCCGGATGAGGTCGTGGCTGTAGGTGCGGCTATTCAGGCCGGGGTATTAAAAGGTGAGGTAAAGGATGTTCTTCTGCTTGATGTAACACCGTTGTCCCTGGGGATAGAGACATTGGGACAGGTATTTACCAAATTAATCGAACGCAATACCACTATCCCAACGAAAAAATCTCAAACATTTTCTACAGCGGCTGATGGTCAGACAGCAGTAACTATTAATGTTCTCCAGGGCGAGCGGGCTATGGTTTATGATGCCGGGATGAAAAGCCTTGGGCGATTTGACTTAGTTGGTATCCCACCGGCACCACGGGGTATGCCTCAAATCGAGGTAACCTTTGATATTGATGCCAATGGCATTGTTAGTGTTTCGGCAAAAGACTTAGGCACAGGCAAAGAACAGGCAATAAAGATTACATCCTCAAGCGGTCTGTCTAAAGATGAGGTGGCAAAGATGGTTCAAGAAGCGGAATCTCATGCCGAGGAGGATAAAAAGAAGAAAGAAGAGGTAGAAATCCGTAATCAGGCAGATACCTTAATCTATACTACGGAAAAAACCTTGAAGGAATATGGTGATAAGGTTTCCGAGGATGAGAAGAAAAAGATTGAGGATGCCATTGTGGAGTTGAAAAAAAGTTTAGAAGGGCAAGATATCGATGCCATCAAAAAGGCAATTGAGAATCTGGCTCAAGCCTCTTATAAAATAGCTGAGGAGATGTATAAACAGGCATCAGCACAACAACAGCCAGGAGAAACTCAAACTTCATCTCCAGAACAAGAAGAAAAACATGAGGAAAAGAAAGAGGATGTGGTCGATGCGGAATATAAAGTAGAGGATGAGGATAAGAAGTAAGGATTTGGGAAAACATCATCAATACTGAGAGAATTGGTAATTGGTAATTGGTACAATAATTACCTGATTACCGATTACCTTATTTTAATTACCTTCTCCATTTCCCCTTTCTTATACCATGAACACTTACAATAAATTAAATTTCCATCTCTCAAAATCGCGTTTGTAACGAGACATAGTGGGAATTGCCTAACTCATCATAAGGTTGATAGGCATAATCAAGAATAAATGGAGTACAAGTTATACCAAAGCCTGCGGTTAAACCTGAGCCTTCATCTTGTGGTCCCGATTTATACCCTGCCCGTAAGGCAAGTAATTCTTTAATGACATACTCACCACCAAGTCCAATGTAAGCATTATT
>JASEHU010000097.1 GCA_030018635.1 bacterium | reverse complement strand
GAATTCTGACTACTGGAGCACCCACAATATCAAATGTTATGAACCATTAGTATCAGTACTTATAGAATGCAGTGAAAGGCGGGGACCAAATTCAGGATCTCTTGCTGGCATAAGATTATCGAGAACCAAATCCTCAAAGGGAAAATAAAGAATAGCTAAAGAGAAAGGTAATTGGTGTTCAGAAAGACCGATTACCACTCACTGCTTATCGATTACCAAAATCTATACCCTTCTTCTTTTAGGAGGACGGCAGCCGTTATGAGGAATGGGGGTTACATCTTTGATTGATTTAATATCTAATCCAGCGGCTTGTAAGGAGCGGATAGCAGATTCTCTACCTGAGCCTGGACCTTTAACATAAACTGAGATTTCAGTCATACCCATATCCATTGCTTTTTTAGCCGCTGTATCCGCCGCCACCTGTGAAGCAAATGGAGTACCTTTTTTTGTCCCTTTAAAACCTACTGTCCCACAACTTGCCCAGGTCAGAACAGCACCTTTTGGGTCGGTAATAGTCACAATAGTATTATTGAAAGTAGATTGAATATGGGCAATACCTGTTCGTACTTGCCTTTTTTCCTTTTTTCGTCCACCTTTTTTTTGACCACTATCTTTAGCTTTTTGCATGTTTTAACTCCTCTTTTATTTTTATAAGTCTTATAAGTCCTATAAAACCTATAAAATCCTATCAAAACTTATTTCTTCTTTGCTCCCCCAATAATCTTTCGTGCCCCTCTTCGAGTTCTGGCGTTAGTATGTGTGCGTTGTCCTCTCGTCGGTAATCCTTTACGATGCCGAACACCTCGATAACTACCAATATCCATCAATCTCTTTATATTTGTAGTTACCTCTCGCCTAAGGTCTCCTTCAACCTTGAAATTATGCTCAATAACATTCCTTAATCTAACAGCCTCATCTTCAGTCAGGTCTTTAACCCTGGTATCTGGATTAACATTAGCTATTTTAATAATCTTCTGGGCTGAAGATAAGCCTAATCCATATATATAAGTTAAACCTATTTCTACCCGCTTGTCCCGGGGAAGATCAACTCCACTAATTCTTGCCAAGATACGCCTCCTTTTTGGGATTTTCGATTTTCGATTTTCGATTTTCGATTGAGGAATCTTATATTCTCAATCTTCAATCCTCAATCGAAAATCCAAAATCGAAAATCGAAAATCCAAAATTAGTTATTGCCTCATTTTTCCCGATAGGTAATTCTTCCTCTTGATAAATCATAGACAGATAATTCAACATTGACCTTATCACCGGGCAATATTCGAATAAAATTCTTACGCATCTTGCCTGAAATATAGGCTAATACCTTATGCCCATTTTCAAGTTCTACTCGAAACATAGTATTAGGCAATACCTCGCTAACAACACCTTCTACCTTAATTGTTTCTTCTTTTGGCATAGAATTATTCCTTTTTTAATTTTGTCTGACCTGTCCGACTTGTCCGATCTGTCTGACTTCTTTTTTATTTCGTCAATATTTCCGGTTCACCGTCGGTGATAACTATGGTATGTTCAAAATGAGCCGAGAAACTTTTATCCTTTGTTATCACTGTCCAGCCATCATTTAATATGTCTATTTCATAACCTCCCATATTTATCATTGGTTCTATACATAAAACCATCCCTGGTTTAAGTCGTGGGCCCTTACCTGCCTCACCAAAATTAGGCACTTGCGGTGCCTCGTGCATCTCGCGTCCGATTCCATGCCCGGTATAATCACGCACTACCGAATAGCCATAACATTGGGCATGAAATTGTATGGCATGGGAAATATCGAATAATCTATTTGGAGGTTTTGCCTTGGCAATACCTATCTCCAGAGCCTTCTTGGTTACAGCGACCAACTTTTCTATTTTCGCACTTATTTGTCCAATGGGTATAGTCAAGGCGGCATCTGCACAATAGCCATCCAACAAAACAGCTACATCAACCTTAAGAATATCCCCATATTTTAGTATTCGCTGGGCAGAAGGAATACCATGCACTACCTCAGCATTGATTGAGGTACAAATACTCCCTGGAAATCCATGGTATCCTAAGAAGGCCGGTTTTGCCCTCCGCTTAATAATCATTTCATGGGCTGTTTCTTCTAAATACTTGGTTGTTATTCCCGGCTTAGCTATTTGTTCAAGATGGCGACCAACCTCTTTTACTATCTTACCCGCATTCCGTATCTTTTCTATCTCTTGTTTAGACTTCAAGATAATCATTATCCTTCTAAGACATCAATTACTTTAGCCAAAACCACTTCCACATCTGTATCTGTCTCATCATCTTTGAGCAAATGATTAACATTAACATCTTTGAGTGAACCAATTTGGCGATAATAATCAATCAAAGGATAAGTCTGTTCCTTATAAACTTTTAGCCGCCGATTTATAACTTCCTCTTTATCATCATCTCGTTGATAAATTTCTCCGCCACATTTATCACATTTAGATTCTTCCTTTGGTGGTTGATAATAAACATGGAAATTATACCCGCAGGATTTACAAACCCGTCTGCCGCAAAGCCGTTTAATCAACAACTCATCCTTGAGTGAAAAATTTACAACCGCATCTAAGGACAACCCCATTTCTTTTAAGGTAATTGTCAATGCCTCTGCTTGGGCAACGGTCCTTGGAAATCCATCTAAGATAAAACCCATCTGACAATCATCCCCTAATAATCGTCCTTTTATCAAATTTATGATGACATCATCAGGGACTAACTTTCCTTCATCCATATATTTTTTGGCTAAGACACCCAATTCCGTTTGATTTTTAACTGCCTGGCGCAAAATATCACCCGTAGCAATCTGGGGGATATTGAATTTTTTAGAGATTAACTCCGATTGTGTCCCTTTTCCTGCCCCAGGTGGACCTAAAAATATTAATCGCATTCTAAAACCTTCCTCTAATCTTCCCTTTTTTTACAAATCCTTCATAGTGTCTCATTAACAAATGAGATTCAATCTGTCGAACAGTATCCAGAGCCACACCAACAACAATAAGTATCGATGTTCCACCAAAATAAAAAGGGAGATGCATTGCCTGAATAACCATAGATGGAAGAAAGTCAATCAGGGCTAAGAATATCGCTCCGACAAAGGTAATTCTTTTCAGGATACGCTCAATATACTCAGCCGTTGACTTACCGGGACGAATACCCGGAATAAATCCACCCTGTTTACGCATATTATCCGCCACATCTACCGGATTAAATATTACAGCAATATAAAAATAGGTAAAAAAGATGATTCCAGAGGCCATTAATATCTGATAAATTACCCCTCCCGGGTTTAATTGGTTATACAAAAAGGTTAAAAAATCAATATCTTTACCACCCAGAAAGGTAACAAAGGTAGCCGGAAGTGCCAGCAGGGATGAGGCAAAGATAATGGGAATAACCCCAGCCATATTTACCTGAAGAGGTAAATGTGTGCTCTGTCCACCATAAACCTTACGGCCAACAATTCGTTTGGCATATTGAACCGAGATTTTGCGATGTCCCTGAATCATAATCACAACACCGGCCGTAGCTAAAACCCCGATAATTAGAATAAAAAGAATAACAAAGATATTCATTTCACCGACGAATAATCGTTGTAGGCTCTGGATGATAGCCTGTGGTAGTCTTGAGATAATACTGACCATAATGATTAATGAGCTTCCGTTGCCTATGCCCCTATCTGTAATCTGTTCTCCAAGCCACATGACAAAAGCCGTGCCTGTAGTTAAAGTAGCCACAGTCATCAAATGAAAGCCCAAACCAGGATTTAAAACAAAACCCCGACCATCATCGGTCTGCATACTTTGAATCCAGATACTGGTTCCTGTCGCTTGAATAATACCTATAACTAAGGTTAAATATCTTGTATATTGAGTGATTTTTTTCTTACCGACCTCACCTTCTTTAGCCAATCTTTCCAAATAAGGAACAACCGGTTGTAATAAAGACATAATAATCGAGGCACTGATATAGGGCATAATGCCAAGAGTAAAGATAGAGAACCGTTCGAATGCCCCTCCGGAAAACAGGTCTAATAATCCAACTATTGTTCCTTTTGCTTGTTGAAAAAAGGCACTTAAGGCAACTCCGTCAACACCTGGAGTAGGAACAGCTACCCCTAATCTATAAACGGCTAATAAGCCTAAGGTAAATAATATCCTTTTCCGTAATTCATAAACCTTGAAAGGGTTTAGAATACCCTCAAGTCCTTTCATAAAACTATGCTCCTCATAAGAATAGGACTTATAAGTCCTATTCCTTTATTCATTTGGTTCAACATTGCCGCCGGCTGCCTCTATTTTTTTCTTCGCCCCGATACTTACTGCATCAACCTTAACGATTAACGGTATGTTTATTTCACCATCACCCAATATCTTTATGCCATTTTTAATCTTTTTGATTAATCCTGCCTGCAGTAGAATAGCCGGGGTAATCTTTGAGCCGGGCTCAAAACCAAAAGAAGTAATTGTCTCCAGATTAATGGTTGTCCACTCTTTTCTTCTTGTATTAGTAAATCCCCGCTTTGGAACTCGTCTTTGCAAAGGCATTTGTCCTCCTTCAAAACCAGGTCCTTTACCGCCTTTACGAGCTAATTGCCCTTTAGTTCCTTTTGTTGCCGTCCCACCATGTCCTGAGCCATCTCCGCGTCCTATTCTTTTAGGTTTTTTATGGCCACCATCAGGAACCTTTAATTGATTTAATTTCATATCCCTTTCACCTCGTATAATTAAAAATTATGAATTATGAATTATGAATGAAGGAAAAAAGAAGACAATAAATTCTTAATCTTATAATTCATAATTTATAATTCATAATTCATAATTTTTAATTACTCAACCACCTTAACTAAATAATCAACCTGTTTGACCATACCTCTTGTTTGAGGATTATCAGGCTTTACTACGACCTGGTTTATCTTCCGCAATCCCAGGGCAGACAAAGTTCTACCGTGCTTTGGAACTCGCCCAAATCTACTTTTAACTAAGGTTATTTTTAATTTCTTTTCCATCTTTTCCCTCTAAAAATCTATCCACAGATTTCACAGATTACACAGATTTTTTATTTTTTTAATCTGTAAAATCTGTGGATTAAATCCACTTCTTACTTATGAAATAGTTTCCCGAAGTTCTAATCTTGCGGTTAACAGTTTTATTTGTTTAAATGCCTCCATCGTTGCATTAACAAGTGAATGTGGATTATTATTGCCCAGTGATTTTGTCAGGACATCCTGGATACCTAATGCTTCCATAATAGCCCTCACCGGCCCACCGGCAATAACCCCGGTTCCCGGGGCAGCAGGTTTAAAAATTACATAGCCAGAGCCTTTATGCCCTATCAAGGGATAAGGTATCGTTGTGCCTTTCATGGGAACAGTAATCAATTTTTTCTTGGCGGCATTTACCCCTTTAGCCACAGCTAATGCAACCTCCTTCGCCTTACCATAACCTATACCTACCTGTCCCGCTCCATCACCAACAACCACTAAAGCCGTAAATCCAAATCTTTTTCCTCCCTTGACTACCTTAGCTACCCGATTAACAGCAATAACCTTTTCTTTTAAGCCTGATTCCTCCTGATTAGTTCGTTCTTTCATTTTTTAAAACTCCAATCCTGCCTCACGGGCAGATTCAGCTAATGTTTTTATTCGACCGTGATAAAGGCATCCTCCCCGGTCAAAGACAATCTTTTTGATACCAATATCTTTGGCTTGTGCCGCAATTAAAGCACCTATTTTCTTGGCCACATCGGTTTTTTTCATTGAATCTTCGATAAAGCCGGATTTAGTAGAGCTGACAAAGGCTAAGGTTTTTCCCTCTTCATCATTTATGATTTGGGCATACATGTGTTTAACACTGCGATGAACACTCAATCGTGGTCGCTCTTGAGTCCCAAATACCTTTCGGCTGACTCGATGTTTTCTTCTTAATCTTAAAGATTTTTTATCCTTTATATTCATCCAACAACCCCCTAACCCCCTTTATCAAGGGGAAATCCTTTGTAACCGTTCAGCCTATGCATTAGGAGTGTCCGAAGGGGGATAAATCATTGCAAATTTAGCATTGCAAATTGCAAATTTTAAATTTAAAATGATAAATTTGCAATTTAAAATGAATTTATCCCCTCCTTTTCGGACACTACCTGAACGCTTACAATCCTTTAGACCCCTGTCTTCCCTACCTTTGTTTTAATATATTCATCAATATACCGAATACCTTTTCTTTTATAAACATCCGCGGTTCTAATTCTTCGGATTTCGGCCGCTATTTCCCCAACTACCTGTTTATTTGCCCCTTTAACCTTTATTTTGGTTGCTTCAGGAACTTCAAAGGTGATTCCCTCTGGAGGGGAAACAACTACCGGATGAGAATAACCTATTTGTAATTTTACATTTTTACCAACTAATTCAGCTTTATAGCCTACACCTTCGATTAACAATGTCTTTTCAAATCCTGTATGAACCCCATCAACCATATTTTTAATTAAACTTCGCGTCAGCCCATGAAGTGCTTTTTCTTTTGTATTATCCGAAGAGCGTTTAACTATAACCTGGGAGCCTTTCATCTCTACCGTTATAATCTGCGGAAAGAGCCAGGATAAAGTTCCTAATGGCCCTTTGGTAGTTATAGTTCCATTATCTATATTAATTTTGACATTATTGGGAATAGTTACCGGTGCGTTGCCTATTCGAGACACTTTATTGCTCCTTTACATCAGTATTTTAGAAATCGTAAGCGCTCAACCGTCAGCTATCAGAAATTAGAAGTTAGAGGTTAGAAGGGAGAAAAAACCCTCCTAACTTCTAACTTCTGACTTCTACCTTACCAGACATAACAGATTACCTCTCCACCAACCCTTAGTTTTCGACAGGCAATATCTGTCATCACACCTTTAGATGTGGAGATAACTGCTATGCCTAACCCACCGACTACCTTAGGGATATTATCACTATCAACATAAACCCGTAGACCTGGTTTGCTAATCCTTTTCAAGTTAGTTAAAATCCGTTCGTTATTCGGTCCATATTTCAAATAAAGTCTAATAGTACCTTGTTTATGGTCTTCGATAAATTTATAGTTTTTAATAAATTTTTCCTTTTTAAGGATATTGGCGATATCGGTCTTTAATCTGGATCCAGGAATATCCACCTTTTCATGTCCTGCCTTATTGGCATTACGAATCCTGGTTAACATATCGGCAACAGGGTCTGTCATACTCATTTTTTATACTCCTTACAAATAAAATTATGAATTATGAATTATAAATTATGAATTGATCCTTAATTCATAATTTGGGACGGTTCATTTTATCGTTTTTGCTATGATTCCTTTTGGAAATTAGAAATTGGAAAT
>JASEHU010000096.1 GCA_030018635.1 bacterium | reverse complement strand
TACCCCCAATATCAAATGGAATGACCCACTAACCTACTTCACAACTGATAACTGATGGATTATTGTATCAAGTATTTTTTTCTTGCCAAAATAATTAAAATATGATATACTATATTAAATTTAAAAATGATGATTGATAATTGGTTAAATAATAACCAATCATCAATTACCATCTTCACCGGTAACCGATTACCAATTACTAAATTTAAAGGAGGATAGAAAATAAGTGTCAACTACTATTTCAATGAAACAACTTTTAGAAGCCGGGGTACATTTTGGCCATCAAACTCAACGATGGAATCCCAAAATGGCTCCTTATATCTTTTCGGAGAGGAATGATATTCATATCATTAATCTTCAAAAGGCAATGAAGGGATTGAAAGATGCCTATAGTTTTATTCAGGAAACGGCTAAGTCGAACAAGGTGATTTTATTTGTGGGAACAAAAAAACAAATTCAAACAGTAGTCAAAGAAGAGGCAATACGATGCGAAATGCCGTATGTAACTCAACGCTGGCTGGGAGGAACTTTAACAAACTTTGAGACAATAAAGAAAAGTATTAAACGACTTAATGAGATTAAACGAATGGAGGAAAAGGGGATATTTGAGAAATTACCTAAAAAGGAAGTAGCCAGCCTGAGAAAAGAAATGGATAAATTGGAGACCCTGTTAGGTGGAATCAAGCAGATGAAAGAACTTCCAGGGGCTATATTTGTGGTGGATACTAAAAAAGAAAGAATTGCTATTCTGGAAGGTAAAAAATTAAACATTCCCATTGTAGGTATTGTTGATACCAATGGTGACCCGGAGGAGGTAAATTACTGTATCCCTGGTAATGACGATGCTATTCGCTCAGTAAAATTACTTGCCTCTGTAATTGCAGATGGAATAATAGAGGGGAAGAGATTTTCAGATAAGTCACAACTCGAAGCATCGCAACTCAAAGAAAAGCACGAAGAAATAGAAGAGGAAGAAATAATTCCTTCTTTAGTGATAGAAGATGAGGAAGAATTACTTCCACAATTTTACGAGGAAATAAATAAAGAGGTTATAGAAAAAAACCTTAAAGAAAAAGAAGAGATTGAAGAAGATAGTGAAAAGTGAAAAATTAAAAGTGAAAAACCAATAACTATTCACTATTCACTTTTTACTATTCACTTTTCACTAATAAGAAAGGAGAGAGGTTATGAATATTAGTGCGGCACAAGTAAAGGAATTAAGAGAGGTTACAGGAGCCCCAATGATGGAATGTAAGGATGCCCTCCAAAAGGCTAATGGGGTATATGATGAGGCATTGAAAATCTTACGCACTCAAGGATTAGCTGTAGCCAGGACAAAACAACAACGTGAGGCTAAAGAAGGACGAATTATTTCTTATGTCCATCTTGGTGGGAAACTGGGGATATTAGTTGAGATTAATTGTGAAACGGATTTTGTGGCTAAAAATGCAGAATTTCAGGAATTAGGCAAAAATATTGCCATGCAGATAGCCGCCTCTAATCCGTGTGTGATTTCAAAGGACCAGGTTACCGCAGAAATGATAGCTAAAGAAAAAGAGATTTACTTAGAGCAGGCTAAACAATCAGGCAAACCTGAAAAGATATGGGAAAAAATGGTTGAAGGTAGATTAGAAAAATATTATAAAGAAATCTGCCTGTTAGAACAACCATATATAAAAGACCCCAGTATCTCTGTCTCAGACTATCTGGCTCAAATGGTAGCCAGGGTAAGGGAAAATATAACCATTCGGCGATTTACACGGTATGCCGTAGGTGAGAAATAAGATACTGTTTAGCATAAGCACGGGAGGCGGAAGCCCGAACTTGTTCGGGAGAGTCGTTGAGACTCCAATAGCGTGAAATTGAGGCTTCCAATGCCTGAAGAAAGGTGGAGAGAAGTGACAAATAACAAATCTGTTTATAAACGAGTTTTATTAAAACTCAGCGGCGAGGTGCTTCAAGGGAAAAAAGGGTATGGAATTGAGGTAGAGGTTATTTCCTCTATTGTCCAACAAATCAAGAATATTCATAGTATTGGTGTCCAGGTGGCTATCAGTATTGGAGGCGGTAATATCTTTCGTGGAGTAAGTGCCTTTGGGTCACAGATGGACCGCAGTTCTGCCGACCACATGGGCATGTTAGCTACCGTGATTAATGCCATTGCTCTTCAGGATGCATTAGAAAAAGCAAGTGTATTTTGTCGGGTGCAGAGTGCCATCGAAATGCAGAGAATAGCTGAGCCTTACATTCGCAGACGGGCTATCAGACATTTAGAAAAAGGTCGGGTAGTGGTTTTTGCCGCAGGAACAGGTAATCCTTTCTTTTCAACAGACACCGCCGCCGCCCTTCGAGCCGCAGAAATTGGCGCTGAGGTAATCCTTAAAGCGACTAAGGTGGATGGTGTCTTCTCTAAAGACCCTGTTAAATACCCGGATGCGGTTAAGTATGACCATATCTCTTATATGGATGTGCTTAACCAGAGATTGAAGATAATGGACTCTACGGCTATTTCACTCTGTATGGAAAACAACCTGCCTATAATGGTATTTAATCTATTAAAAGAGGATAACCTTTATAAGGTTATCTTAGGTGAAAAAATTGGGACTATAGTCTCTTGAATAATTAATAATTGCTAATGATGAAAAGTGCTATAATTAAGGTGAGGTTAAAAATGCAAACAGCACAATCAATTTATTATCCGATTTCTTTAGATGAAATAAGGGCAAAGGTTGCACGAAAAAATGGCAGACGCAACGGTTTATCTAATGGTAAACTTCAACAAATGTCTTTATTTAATAATCAGCTGTTAGATAATGTTAAAGAAATAGTGAATGAATTCGGAGAAAAAATTATTCGGATTGATGGAGATATTCCGCCAAATTTACCAGTTAAAGACGGAGATAGGTTTTTATTTATCAGCTATAATCAAAGTATTCTTACCCACGGTTTACACAAATATCCTGCTAAATTTTTTCCCGAGCTTCCACGATGGCTTATAAAACGCTATTCTGAAGAAGGTAATTTGATCCTTGATCCATTTACAGGTAGTGGCACAACGAATATAGAAGCACTCCTGACAAGAAGACATTCTGTTGGTATTGATGTTGACCCATTTTCTCGTTATCTTTCAAAAGTAAAGGTTACACCTTTAGATGAAGAGGAATTACAGTCGGCTCAAAAATATCTTTTGAAATTAATATTAAATTATAAGCCTTCAAAAGTTTCTGAAAAAGACATGCCTGTTTTTCCTTACAGAGATAATTGGTTTAATAAAGAAATTATTCTTGAATTGGCATACCTAAAAAAAATCATAAATGCTCTTGATACATCTGAAGATATAAAGGATTTCTTCAGGATTTGTTTTTCGTCCATAATACGTAGTGTGTCAAATGCTGATGACAATTGCACAAGAACTGTAATACGAAAAAAATTAAATAAAAAAGTTTTTCTTGCTGATGCCCTGAAAAAATTCACTGAGGTTATACTTATTAGTGTCCCAAAAATGATAGAGTTTTCTCAAAACTGCCCTTTGGGTATAAGCGTTAGTTTTCCTGATACAATAGACGCGAGGAATATTAACTATCAAGGGTATTTTGATTTGGCAGTAACCTCACCACCATATGCCAATGCCGTAGATTATCCACGAACACATCAACTTGAAAGTTATTGGTTGGGATTAACTATCGGTTCATTAACTCCTTTAAAGAAAAAGCATGTGGGAACGGAAAGCGTTTCGTCAAACGAATATAAAAATTTACACAAAATTGGGGTAAAGGAAGCAGATATGGTACTCCTAAAAATTTTTCAAAAAGACCCAAGACGTTCATATATAGCCTTTAAATATTTAGATGATATGAAAATAAATTTATTAGAAGTACATAAAGCTTTAAAAAAAGAAGGAAGATATGTAGTAGTCGTCGGGAACAATAAAATCCGAAGCGAATTATTTGAAAGCTGGAAATACATAATGGAGTTAGCTAAAGATATCGGTTTTAAAGTAGAAAACTATTTTGCTTCTGAAATAATAAAACATTTTATTAAAGTGCCAAGAGAGGAAAGAATTAATACTGATTGGATTTTGGTCTTGAGGAAATAAATTATGCCAAATACTGAAGATAAAGGAAGACAAGCGTCAATAGAAGGTTTTGCTAATGAGCATATTGTTGTTGGGCTTTTGATGAAAAGGTATCAAAATGTTTCTTTGGTAGATTTACCTTTATCACCTTACGACATAATAATTGTCAGAAAACTTGAAGATGGTGGCGAAGATATTATCCGGGCACAAGTTAAAACGGCAAGAACAAGTGTAAGTTTCACTGGAGGCACAAGAGGTGGAGTTGATAGAGAATATAAATCTGATGTTAAAACTTATACCCAATCTCCAGAAACTTCAGATGTCGTCATTGGCTTAAAACCGTTGGATAATGGAGCGTTTGATATGTATTTCATTCCGACTATTCTTATCCCTGTTTGGGGAACAAAAAGCAAAGGGCTTGGAACTATCGAACCCTTAAAAAATAATTACTATATTCTTGAAAACTGTAAGAATGAAAATTTATTACTAAATAAATGTAAAGAATGCGAAATTATTTAATTGCTGTATTTTTGGGGTCAGACCTGATCCCAAAGAAAGGAGGAACATTATGCTGAAAGAATTTTATAAAGAGGCAGAAGACAGGATGACCAAGGTTGTCGAGGCAACAAAACATGAATTTGCCACTGTTCGAACCGGTCGTGCTACACCCACCATTTTGGACCATATCCGTGTTGATTATTATAATAGCCATCTACCTATCAATCAAGTTGCAACTATCTCCGTCCCAGAACCGCGCATGATTCTCATCTCGCCATGGGATAAATCTGCCAATGAGGTTATCTGCAAGGCGATTATTAAATCTGATTTAAGCCTGATGCCCAATACTGATGGTAATGTTATTAGAATCTCTATACCAGCATTAACCGAGGAGCGAAGAAAAGAGTTAGATAAAGTAATCAAGAAAAAGGCTGAGGATGGAAGAATTGCTATCCGCAATATCAGACACAAAATCAATGACCTGATTAAAGAAAAAGAAAAGTCTAAAGAAATATCTGAGGATGAATCAAAACACGCCCATACAGAGGTCCAAAAAATAACGGATAACTTTGTAGAAAAAATAGACCACGCTTTGGCAAATAAGGAAAAGGAGATATTAGAAGGTTAATGGCAAGAGATGACGAAACCTACTTGCGCTCTTCCATAGATAGAAATAAATTGCCGGTGCATATTGCTATCATTATGGATGGGAATGGTAGATGGGCAAAAGAAAGAAAGTTACCCCGGGTCTTTGGACATCGGGAAGGAATGAAAACGGTCAAGACAGTAGTTAAATTATGTGGTGAGTTAGGGATTAAGGTGCTGACACTTTATGCCTTTTCTACAGAAAATTGGACTCGTCCTAAACAAGAAATTAATGCCTTGATGCGGTTGTTGCGTAAATATTTACACAAAGAAATGGATGAATTGATTCAAAATAATGTTAAATTCCACTTCATCGGCAGACTTGAGCAATTACCTGAATTAGTCCAACAGGATTTAAAATGGGCAAGGGAAAAAACCGCTAATAACACCGGCTTAATATTAAATCTCGCTTTGAATTATAGTGGTCGAGCAGATATTGTCGATGCTATTAAAAAATTAACCGCAGATATTGAAAATGGAAAATACAAAAGAGAAGAGATTAACGAGGTATTGTTTGAAAAATATCTCTATACTGGCTCTTTACCTGAACCGGATTTGCTTATTCGGACAAGTGGTGAGATGCGAATAAGTAACTTTTTGTTATGGCAAATTGCCTATGCGGAAATCTATATTACCCCTATCTACTGGCCTGATTTCTCAAGAAAACATCTTTTGTCGGCAATCATAGATTACCAGAGAAGAGAAAGAAGATTTGGCGGAGTATTATGAGAGGTGGTCGGTGATCGGTAATCAGGTAAATGTAGGATACCAATTACCGATATTGGAGATAGTGAAGTGAGTTCAACCTTTAAAAGAATAATTAGTGCCTTAGTTTTTGTGCCCATATTTATTTATTTCGTCTTTTCCAGATATTCCCTCCCCTTGTTTCTATTAATATCTTCAATCATGTTTTTAGGGTTATTGGAATTTTATTCATTAGCCGCAAAAAAACAAAAACAAGGTGGTACACCTTTACAAGGTGAGTCACCTTTAAAGTCTTTTAAAATTATTGGAGTAATTACCAGCCTTGCTTTAGCTTCAGCGGCTTATTGGACACCCACACAATTCTATCTTTTATCACTTCTTTTAATGTCCCCATTATTAATAGGTTACCTCTTCACCTTACTTACCAAAAGGTATTTTTTAGAGGTTGGCTGGACATTAGCCGGGGTTCTCTACACGGGTTATTTAATTAGTCATCTGCTTTTGCTAAAAAATCTTCCCAATGGTAGTTTTTACTTTTTTTTGTTATTGTTAATTACCTGGATTACGGATGCGGTTGCCCTGGGTATTGGGTTAAAGTTTGGCCGGCATAAGTTGGTCCCACATATTAGTCCGAAAAAGTCGGTAGAAGGGGCCCTGGCAGGACTAATAGGTGGAGTTTTAATCTCTGTGTTGGCAAATTTAGTCACCGGGCTATTTGCCGAACAAACGGCTTTATCTATAAATCACGCCTTAATTCTTGGGTTAACACTGGGATTTTCAGGGCAGGTAGGCGATTTATTAGAGTCTAAACTCAAACGTCTGGCTTCGGTTAAAGATTCACATGACTGGATACCGGGACATGGCGGGGTGCTGGATGTCTTTGACAGCGTAATTTTTAATGCCCCAATAATTTATTGGTATGTTATATTTTTCCTCTAATCATAAATATTGGTATCAAGCACAATCTGATATTAGACTGTCTGAATTACAAACAAAGTAAACAGTCCTGAAGAGTAAAAAATCTTCGCACAAAAACTTCCTGAAATAATCTAATCTTTTATCCCTCTAAAACTTTTTTTAACTTCAATTCAGACATAAGGGATAACCCATATAAGAGTATAGAATTAATAGGGTCTTGGAAGATGGTAGGGTAACAAAGTAATAAAAAGTTTAGATTTTATTATTTTTTTCTTGACAAAATAACACCTAACATATATAATAGGTGTTATGAATCTTGAAGAGATATCTATTCATCGTAAGAAGATTAGTATTTTAAAGAAGGAAAGGGAGAGATTTGAGGAGATAGCGATAGGGCGATCTCCGATGGTATCTGCATCATTTATGCCTCGGAGATTAAGGAAAGGAGCTCCATTAACCTATTATCTTTCTACCTCTATAGATGGAAAAAGTAGACATCGATATGTTCGTAAAGGGAAGGTAGGATATTGGCGTAAGCGGGCATTGGAATGG
>JASEHU010000095.1 GCA_030018635.1 bacterium | reverse complement strand
TGACTCCTGAATTCTGACTACTGGAGCACCCACAATATCAAATGTTATGAACCACCAGTCTCACGGATTTGTAATAATGCCTCTTTTTTATCTTTACTATCCGATTAATCTGCTAAATCCGCTTACTAAATCTCTTACTTAATAATCCCCAACTTACCTTTGTCTATTATTTCCCCGTTACTCTCTATCACATAAAGGTAAATCCCACTGGCAATACCTTTGGGCTGCCATGTTGCCTTACCAGTTTCATTATTTCCTGAAAGTGTCGTTATAAATTCTCCTGCAATGGTAAAGATTTTAATAATTGAATTATCTCGTAGATGAGCGAAGGTAATCTGGGTATCTTTTGTATAGAAGGGATTAGGATAGACTATTATCTCACTTGTAGTTAGTGTAAAAGTACCACTACAAGTCCTGCTACCAGCTATATCTTTAGCCCATACCTGCCAGTAATAAGTTGAATTATTATCTAAAGGAGAAGATAGGGTGTAATGAGTAGTAGTTATATCTTTAATCTTATTCTCGTCAGGGCTATTTTTACCATACCAGAGTTCATATTTAACTGTATCATTCGGGTCAGGGTCAAATACTCCATCCCATTTGAAGGTAGGAGTCAAATCAGAAGTGATTCCACCATTTTCTGGCCATTTAAGTGTAGGAGTCCCAGGTGGTTCATTGAATAGATTGACATAAAATTCCCAGTTGGTTTCATTACTCCATCTCCAGGTATTATATTTATCCACTGCCTGTACCTTCCAATAATAAGTAGAATTATCTACTAATGTAGATGAAAAGGTATTTCCTATAAGAGTTTTAGTTGCGTTTGTATTAAAAGATGAGTCTGTACCATACCAAATAATGTAAGTTACCGTTCCTCCATCATACGCTGTAGTTGTACCCCACTTGAAGGTTGGGGTAAGGGTTTTAGTCTCACTCCCATCAGGTGGTGAAATTAATGAAAATGTACCTAGTAATGAACTTATCTGTAATGTAGCCGTCATTGTAGTTCCAGAATTACTTATATCAACTACACCTACTATAGTTGATTCTCCATTATATGCATTACTATTAGGGGTAGAAAAATCATTAAATACTCTATTATTACTACTTCCGGGATAAGGGTCACCAGTATCACCCCTATTCGTGTTATGTTCAAGGTGCCAATGTCCATCTGCTTGCTCAACTGCTACTAAATAGTGATTATGATTAGCAGGGTTTAGAGGAGGATACCATTGATGTTTATTCCACTCGTTTGAATCAGAATAATAATCCTTTATGTCTTCATCTACATGGTAGATAAGTAACCCACTACCTGGTAAATAACTATCAAAACCTACCTTTTGCCGATTCTCTACTAAAAAATATTCCTTCCCTGTCTGACCATTTTTCCAGAGTTTATAGATAGTAGGACTTGTCTCTACCTGTGGAATTTGGGCATTCTTCATATTGGTAGTTACAGTAGTAAGAGATACCCAACCAAGTTGAATTTTACACCAGGCATCAGGATGAGCAGGAGATGAACCTGGAGGATTACCTAACCAGCTACCAGAACTCATAAGACTCCACTTACCTATTCCTTCAGAGTCCTCGCCAGTATCGTATAAATCTGGCAGACCAAAGACATGCCCTAACTCATGTGCAAACACACCAATTTTCCCATCCTTTGGTTCCATAGAGTAACTATGCACATATACATTGTCAACAACCATCGGATTTTTCGTTTCCCACTTATGTGACCAGATATCGCCTCTATTACCTGTTACTTCAGCTCCCTGTCCTGCATGGACAATGAACAGGGCATCTACATAGCGATCTCCATCATTGTCATAATTAGCAAAATTAACATAAGGGTTAGCTAAATTCACGGTATCTTCGGTCAATCGCTGAGCATTCCAAGGATAAGTCCCAAAACCATAGTTACCATTGGTATAGTAGGAATAAGGTTTTGGTGCTCTATACCAACCGGTTACCGAGCCTTGAACATCTAATTGACTGTAGGAAACCTCTTGATAGTAGTCACGCATACTGCCGGTTGGATATGTGCCTAAAGAAAATAGAAGGTTTTGATAATGGAATTGGGTGGTATCTGCCACCTTATCCGAGAAATCCACCAGTAGGACAATTGCCTTTCTAATCCCTATTATCGGTGCTTTGGTAGGTGCAGCCGTATCTAATCCTGCCGGTCTTTTAGGGGACTCGCGCCTAAATCGTTCCCATTTTCCTTCTCGCTTAAGCCTTTCTTTAAGGTCAGGATGTGGTGGCATGGCACAAAAGCCTGAAGGCTGAAAACTAAAGGCTGAAGGCTGAAAAATTGGTGGTTGATTTTGCGAGATTATGAGCAGGTCAGCATCATAAGTTACGGCTACTGCCTTAAGGGGTACAAACATCAACCCAAGCCATACAAAGACTACTAATTTAAAAATCTTCATTTAATCCTCCTCGTATAATTTCCTCTTTAATCATTAATTGTATAACAATCCACTGCCCATTGTCAAGTATTTTTATGTCCGATACTTCTCCGATATAAGAAAAAAATAATTATCCCGCAAAGGGTTAATAAACTAATCCACATACCTATTTTAAATGATAAAGGCTCATATTGAAATTTTACTATATGATTTCCTTTCTCAAGATATACTGCCCTGAAGGTATGATAAGCACGATAGAGCTTACCTTTTTTATTATCTATATAAACCTGCCAGCCGGGATAGTAAGTATCTGTCAAAACTAAAAAGCCATTATCTTTCATGGAACACTGAATAACCACCTCCTCATTTCGGTAATCAATTATTTTAGCTGTTGAAGACACGGTGGAATTTGAATTAATATCCAACGGTGGGTTTTCCTCCAGGAGAACATATTGACCTGGGTTAAATTCCTTACTGCCTAATTCCTTAAGCATCTTTTCCCTGGCTTTAATTACCTTGAAATTATGCACCACAAAGGCTCGCGGGAGGACTTCTTTGTTTTCTATAATTTTAATTCCATTATCTTCAAATACAGTAGGAAACCTATCATCATCGATATCCAGGGTGAATAAAATATATTTAACATTAAATAAATTAAGGAGTTGTAGATTTTTAATAATAAGAGGCACTACTTCATTTTGTTTGATTGATAGAGGGGTTTCTTTGCGAAAAATATTTATAACTTCCTTCCACTGTTGGACACAAAATAAACCAAGATGCATTCCAATACTGGAGATATTAGCCCAGGTATTAACCTCAGGGGTTAATAATTTAATTAATGTCATATGGGGATCCTTATCCCTGGAGCGAATAGCCACCATGCCCGGGTAGACGGACATAATTCTATATGTATCCTTATCCTGTAATAGAAACTTTGCTGTCTGGGGCATAAATATTGAGGGTAATTTTGCCATTTTGACAGTGGGTGGTACTGCCCTTAAGCCAAATAAAAATAGGTCAATAATGATAAGGGCTAAGATAAGAAATTTAAAACTTACCAGGCCTAATTTTTGTTTTGTCCATAACATTAACAGGATAATACCGATACATAAAAATGCGAATAAGATATAGACATCTTGTTGAATAGATTTAACTCTATCCAGGGAGAATTCTGGTGGTAATAATCTTTCCATCCCGAGCAGGCTAATTATACCTCCACAGATTAAAATTAGGACAAGAGCTACAGACAATAGATTAAAAACAACCTTTTTATGGTAATCAAGATTAATTAAACGAGAAACGCCAAATCCGGCGATAATGGCACTGGAAAAGGTCAGGAGGTAGGCAAATCGTGCGGGTGCCCGCATAGCATTAAATACAGGCAGATGCCATAACATAGTGTATAGAGGTGTATTGCTACCTAACATCAATATGCCTGAAAATATTAACAAGAAAGAAAAGAAATAAATATATCTATTCCCCGGCTTTTTAAAAATGCCGAATAATAACAAAATTAGGGTAAAAATACCTATATAGGCATAGGCTTCTTCAAAATTCCATTCCCCATAATAGGTTGTTAAGTCGCCTAAAAAATAGGGTAAAACAAATGTAATGAAATTGAGCGGTGAGAAATTATGAGAATTGGCATATTTTAAACTTATTCCTCCGCCTCGATCAGAAAGTGATAATAATTCATAGGTCGGTATCATTTGAACAGCCCCTATCCCAAATCCTATGAGCATAATTAATATAAATATTGCTAAAGAGGTTAGTATCCGGTGAGGATGTCTCCATAAAATTCCAAAGAAAAAATATAAACTAATACATAACAATGAATATAATGTTATCTGCTGATGTCCGGCAAGGATTTGGATGCCAATAAATATTCCAGCCAATATTACATAAACAGGTGTTTTGTTTCCCTGGAGAATTTTTTCCATAAAAATCAATATTAGAGGTAGCCAGATGGCTGTGGTTAAAATATCTATATGTTGGAGGTGGGCTAATAAAAAACCACTAAACATAAATATTATACCTGAGATTAAGGCAGAAATCGTAGGTAAGTTAATTACTTTAGCATAGAGATAGGTAAATACTCCCGCCAGAATATAATGGATAATATAGGTTAGATTAATACCAATTACGGTAGGCAGACTAAAAAATAGTAAAAGATTGATTGGATACAAAAAACCAAAATTACCTATGGCTAATAACGGAAAACCGCATTGGTTATAAGGAAGCCATAATGGTAAATTAAATTGTTTTAGATTTTCTGCATAAAATAATTTCATCGGATAGAAAGATATAATTAAATCCCCTCTGAAAAATACCTCGGACATACAGGTTATCTTCCCAAAAAATAAAAGCACTAAACTAATTAATAAACCAACAGGTAATAAGTTCTTCATCCTTCACATAATACCATAAGTTTAGATTCAAGTCAATAAAAAATTGACATTAACCAGTTAATTTGATATACTTTAAAATAATGAGGGGAAAGAATTATTTATCTATCGGCATATTAATTATTTTAACCGTTGTCTATTTCTGGAAATTTTTCTTTTTAGGGCTAATACCTTTAGGAGGGGATATTGCCACCTATACCTATCCGCCGTGGTATTTTTATTACCATGACAAGGATAAAAGTCAAAATCCCCTTTTATCAGACCCTGTTTTCCTGCATTATCCCTTAAGGAAATTAGCCTCAGAACGATTAAACGAAGGTAAAATAACCCTCTGGAATCCATATCTGTTTTGCGGATACCCAATGTTTTCTACCAATTCAGTCTCTTTTTCACCACTCAATCTTTTCTTTTTATTCTCTAAGCCCTTAATTGCTTATAGTTTAATAATCTTTTGCCAATTATTACTCTGTGGTATTTTTATGTACATATTTTTACGAGGCAGTCTATGTTTAGGTCCATTTCCTGCACTAATTGGTAGTATAGTTTATGAGTTTTCCGGTTTTCATATTGTCTGGTTAGAAATGGGGATATTAAGTGGGTTTTTATTGCCGATGATACTTTTTTTAATTGATAAGGCATTAACCAAAAGGAATATGTTCTATGTTAGTTTAGCCGGCTTTGCCTTAGGTGTCCAGTTTCTCTCCACATTCCTACAAATAAGTTTATTTGTCCTCTCAATAGTCATCCCTTACGCGTTATTCAGGATATGGGGTCAAACCTCATTACTTAGACTTATAAGATTTATGGGACTTATAGGACTTATAGGTTTTAGTCTATCGGCGGTGCAATTAATCCCTTCTTATGAATTGATAAAGCAATCACATCGTTCACCAATAGATGATTATCGTAAATTATCGCCACTACCCTGGCAGAATTTAATTACCTTCTTAGTCCCAAATTATTATGGTAATCCGGTGGATTTTAATTATAATATTGTCCGTGGAAAATTTAGGGCTGTTTTTGAAAAATATGGACTTAAATTACCCCCACTTCACCCTAAAAGAGGAATAATGGAGGACAATTATAATGAGCATTGTGCCTATATCGGCATCTTACCACTGCTCCTGGCCATGCTGGCTATATTTTTAAAGAGAAATAAAGAGACCGTATTTTTTGGCTCCTGGACATTAATCTCTTTACTTCTTGTCCTCGGCACACCTCTATATTATCTCCTCTACCGGGGTATTCCCGGCTATGATAAACTAATTATCAGTCGGCTTGTCTTTCTTTATACCTTTGGCGTAACCGTTTTAGCCGCTCTATCCTGCCATTATCTCTCTGATTTACCAAAACGATTTAAGGTCTATGCTGGGGGGATTGTTTTATTATGTGGGGCAATAACCTTAATCAGCCTTTATTTGGGTAAATGGGTAGCTACTTTCAGCATTGCTAATGATACTTTGGCTAATTATTTCCCTAAGGCTAATGCCAGATTTGCTCAACATTTTAGTCTGCTGAATCCAGATTTTCTGACACCAATTTTATTGCTTTTATGTAGTGGAATAGTCCTTTTGGGTATTAATAAGGTCAGGATTTCATGGCTGAAGATAGCTATTTTGAGTATAATTGTTTTCGACCTATTTTATTTTGGGTTAAGGTATAATCCCTTTGTCCCAAAACAGGAATTATATCTTACCCCACCACCATTAAAATTCTTAGCCGATAAAATTTCGAGTGATGGGGAAAAGAGCAGGGTTTTAGCCTTCGAGCATCTTATGCCGGTAAGTATAAATATCATTTACGGCTTTGAGACGGCAGAAGGTTACGATGGTATGTTTCCTAAAAGATATGATGAATTTATGAATTTAGTTGATCCTTATTCATCCGGCTGGGAAAATGTAAAGGAATTGCATTACTTTGCCAATCGTAAGTTATTGTGCCTGCTGAACACTAAATATCTCATTGCCGAAAAAGAGATAGTGGCACCTAATTTAAAACTTGTTTTCGATGATGGTTGGGTAAAAATCTATGAAGACCAATACGCCCTGCCCCGGGCATTTATCGTTCCTGTGGCAAAGGTTATCAAGGATAAGAATAAAATCTTCAAGGAACTCCTCTCAGAAGACTTTGACCCAAGGAAAACAGTTATCCTTGAAGAAGAATATAGAGAACAGCAGATAAAAATCCAAAATCTCTCAAATCCGCAATCCAAAATCCAAAATCCAAAAACCAAAATCCTTGATTATCAGCCAGAGAAAGTAATCATCAAAACGACACTTAACAAAAATGGCTTTCTCGTCTTGTCCGATACCTATTATCCCGGCTGGCAGGTGTTTGTAGATGGGAAAAGGGAGAAATTGTATTGTGCCGATTATATCCTTCGGGCAGTATATCTTGGAGCGGGTGAGCATCTGGTAGAATTTAGATACTCACCGTTATCCTTTAGGCTCGGTAGCATTATATCTATTGCTACCTTGATAATATTGCTTATTAATATAGGTTTTATATGTTTTATAAGACCTATTGGTAAGCGTTCAATTAGTGTCTGAAAAGAAGATAAATCATTGCAAATTTAACAAAAGCAAATTGCAAATTTTGCAGTCATTCACGGCTTGAAATTTGAAATTGGAAAGTAGAAATT
>JASEHU010000094.1 GCA_030018635.1 bacterium | reverse complement strand
CTCCTGACTCCTGAATTCTGACTACTGGAGCACCCACAATATCAAATGTTATGAATCACTACAATATGTAGCACAACCATTTTAATTGACATTCACATATTGCAGTTAATTGATAACAAAATCGACTTTTTGCACAATCTGACGATATTAGCATAAATGAATTGCTTTAGAATTTCGTTTATGCTGAGTTAGACGAAATTCCTCACGGAAAGTATTTGTAAATATCCTTTCTATGCAAAAACCTTGTAAAGATAATCTTGTCATCTATTAATTCAACACCTACTCGATAATTTCCTATCCTGATACGATAAAATGTGTTATACTCTTTCAATTTCTCAAAATTTCTTGTTTCTCTCATATCATTAGCGATTCTTACTTTCTTTATAGATTCTTCTACCCTTTTCAATACCCTTTTATCTTTAATTTTTCTCAAGTCTCTTTCAAATCTTTCTTCAAAACAAATCTTCATTTTTAGCCTTTTAAAATTTCAAAAATTCTATCTTCACTCACAAATTTATTTTTTCTTCCTTCTCTAATGGCATTAGCCAACCCTACTTCCTCTATTGATTCCAATATAATTTCATGGCAATCTTTTCTTTTTTCCTTAATAATTTCAATGATATATTCCTTTATAATCTCTTTCATTTTTGCATCGCTTATGGATAATTCCATCTTTTCATCCTCCAATTTTATATTTCCCTGTAGGAATTTCGTCTAATTTTTTACATTTAACTTCTGTATTTGGATTTTTTGGCGGCGGGAGTAGGATTCGAACCCACGAACGAGTTGCCCCGTTAACGGTTTTCAAGACCGCCGCGATCATCCACTCTGCCATCCCGCCAAATAGAGATTTATTCACCACAGAGGCACAGAGACACGGAGAGGAAGAAAGAATTTTATTATTTTTTCTCTGTGTCTCTGTGGTGAATCCTGCCTAAAATTTCGCTGTGCAGGAAAGAAAATGTGTTCCCATTCCATGACCTTCTAATAGGGCATAATCGAGGTCAAATGCGAGCTCAGGGAAGAGTTTCTTCAACCCTATTTCTCTAACTCCAACTCCTATGGTATGATAGTATTTACTTAAAAGTCCCGCCCTAACTGCTATCTTATCCGTGCACCACCGTTCAAACCCTATCCTGACCTCACTCTGTCCCTTCTTAAAAGATGCCGGATTATATATATCTTCCAGAGTAGGATTGTAACACTCTATAGCAAAAATGGTCTTTTCATCCGGTCGCCAGGCAACCCCTGGTGTAATATTCCTTCTCCACTCAAATTCGTAAAGAGGAGAGTTTTCTCCATATTTTACTGTCTTTTCATTACAATTCTGGATAATAACCCCCAGGGAAAGCTCTTTATTCGCACGATACAGAACACCTAAATCATACTCTATGAAATCCGCTTTATGTCCTGTTGGTGTACATTCAGACCATTTAAAAGTAGTCTCTGTTCCCGGCGGTTTTAAAAGGGTGGAATTTCTATTTCGTAGATTCACACCAAGAGCCAGATTTTTAAACTGTCCTCCTCCATAACCTCCTACAGATATTCCAACCCACTCATCATCGATGGCATAAAGGGCAAATTTATTTGTTTTCTTTTCCACCCATTGAAAGGCATTTTTGAAATGGACATAATTTACCCCTAATCCTCCCGAATCACCTATTTTAGTTCCAGCCGCCAGCCACTCTTGATATTCCATTGCATCCCGATTATTCATTGTCCGCATAATGGTTACTTCTGCTTCCTTCATATTACCCAATCCGGCAGGATTCCAATAGCAAGCATCAATCCCTTCAGCTACCGAGACAAAGGCTCCACCCATCCCTAATGCCCTCGCACCTACCCCAGGACCAAAATAACAAAACCCTACGCCTTGATTGAATATGATTAAACCCAATCCAAATATCAGTATTATTAGTTTTTTCATCTCTTATTCCTTTTCCTTTAAAAGTGAATTATCCCAACGGTTCAGGTTACAACCATCCCTTGTTCACAAACATCCCAGTATTTTCTTAGCTTCATCTACCGGAATCCCACTTGTTACCATTTTTCTTAATGCATCCTGAATGCCTTCTTCTCTGCCCTTTTTTCTGCCTTCTTTCTCCCCTTGCACATAGGTAGATTCATAAAAACTGGCTCTATCATGCAATGACTCCAGATAATATTTATATGATAACTGTTCTTTTTCAGGCAACTTCAGGACATTCAGCTTTCTCTTTGCCGCTTTTAACCCTTTGGCCGTAAAACTATCCTCTATAACCTCATTCTTTAAAAAATATATCCATTCATCCAGCCTATCATGAGCCAGATCATTAAATTGATTTACCTTTATTAAATAATATTCAGGAAAAAGTGCATAAACATACTCCTTTTGAAATTCTTCCTGTTGTTTTTTACTTAATTTTAGCTCTTCATGGCTATGAATACCGATTAACTTTGTTGTGCCATGATAGATATAATCATCGCCCTGCCCTAAATCAAAATATAATATGCTTATTGATATTACCTTTTTGATTTCCTTGTATGTTTCAGATTCCTTTATATATTCTGTTATTACCTTCGCTGTCCCATAGATTAACCGTTGGATATAATCTAATTGGTCTTCTACCTGAACCTCTATGATGAGTATTTCTCCCTGGCTATTTTCTACCAGCAAATCAACCCGATTAAATTTATCCTCTGCTGTTTCTTTGTTTCCTTCACTCTCGAGGATATTTTTTATGGTTATATCTTCTTTAAGCAATTCACTTAAAAACCCTTCCAGCACATCAAAATTAGCCTTACTCCTTAACAGCTTCTTTACTGCCCAATCAAATCTTATCAATCTTTTCATTTGAGACCCTTCTTAATATTAAGTATTGGTAACACTTTACCCATTTGTGCAATTAATATATCCGCAGATTTCGCAGATTTTTTATTTTTTTATCTGCGTAATCTGTGTAATCTGCGGATTAAATCTAACTGCACAGGTCGATTTTTTTATCTTTACTATCCGATTAATCCGCTAAATCCGCTTGCAAAATTTCTAAATGCAGGGCGCGTCCCTCTGAACGCACCCTGCAGTTTTACATTACTTCGCTCCCTTCTTTTTCTTCACTTTCACTTTCACTTTGTCAAAATAGAACTCGTCCTCATCTGGTACGCCATTCATCTCCAGGTCAACTGCGAACCAGAAGGTGTAGTTGCCTTTTCGTAGTCATGAGTTACTCGTGCCTGTATCAATGCAAGGTGAGCTGGCAGTCAGGTGATAATCACCGCCACCTACAAACAATGGGTCAGCATCGATATTGCCTTCTCCTGCCCAGCCTCCCTGGATATCAGAGTAGGTGATGTCAATAGAGCTGTATTCACCTAAATAGATTTCCTCTGGACTATCACCATAGAGGATGCTGTTGACTACTGTTAGCGAGGAGTAGTAGTTGCAAAAAATCTTATCACGAAAACAAGAAAATCATATCACGAAATCACGAAAAGATGAAAACACGAAAGGGGTTTAATTTACTACCCTTAATTCTTCCTGCTAACTCCTCAAATTCCATTTCAAGGTTTAAAACCTTTTCGTGCCTTCATCCTTTCGTGATTTCGTGATAAAAATTCCCTTTCAAATTACATGTACTATTTTCTACTTGCTCATAGCCAAACGGGTTCTATTTCCATCAGCAACAATTAAATCACCTAAATATTTAGCTAAATATTCAGTAGTTTCTTTAATCATCTCCCGCTCGGTAACAATTAAATTACCTAAATATTCAGTAGTTTCTTTAATCATCTCTCGCGTCAATTTAGTCTCTTCTGCTATGGTTTCTCGTGTTAACTTACTCTCTTGTGCTATTGTTTCGCGTGTTAATTTGGTTTCATGCTTTAGTGTTTTATTATTCACTACGCCATAGATTGTCAAAAATACACCTAATATTGTTGATGCGGTACCTACCAAGGCTAATGATTCCCATAGGTTCATTCCAATATCCTCTTTATAATTTTCTCCTTGTTACGATTTCATAAT
Organism: bacterium; assembly: GCA_030018635.1. Taxonomy (GTDB): domain Bacteria; phylum UBA9089; class CG2-30-40-21; order CG2-30-40-21; family SBAY01; genus SBAY01. Next base: position 3,504 of record JASEHU010000094.1, on the reverse strand, counting down.
AAAAATCTTATCACGAAAACAAGAAAATCATATCACGAAATCACGAAAAGATGAAAACACGAAAGGGGTTTAATTTACTACCCTTAATTCTTCCTGCTAACTCCGCAAATTCCATTACAAGGTTTAAAACCTTTACAAGGTTTAAAACCTTTTCGTGCTTTCATTCTTTCGTTATTTCGTGATAAAAAATCCTTTCAAATTACATGTACTATTTTCTACTTGCTCATAGTCAAACGGGTTCTATTTCCATCAGCAACAATTAAATTACCTAAATATTTAGCTAAATATTCAGTAGTTTCTTTAATCATCTTTTGCGTCAATTTACTCTCTTCTGCCATTGCTTCTCGCGTCAATTTACTCTCTTCTGCCATTGCTTCTCGCGTTAGTTTGGTTTCATACTTTAGTGTTTTATTATTCACTACTCCATAGATTGTCAAGAATATACCTAATATTGTCGCTGCGGTACCTACTAAGGCTAATGATTCCCATAGGTTCATTCCCATGCCCTCCTTGTATAATCTCTCGCAAGGGCGACAAGGATTTATTTTTTCTCTTTGCGTCTTGGCGAGAGGTTATTTTTTTAATCCTCCCGTTGCTTAAACCCTGAACCTTGAACTAATTGATTATACCCACTTTAGTATTCCCTTACGCCAGGCGTAAATAAGTCCGATTGCAAGTATAGCGATAAAAATTACCATTTCGACAAAGGCAAATAGCCCCAGTTGATTAAATACTACTGCCCAGGGGAATAAAAACACCACCTCGACATCGAATATAACGAAGATTAAGGCAAATAAATAGTATCTAACATTGAACTGTATCCATGAGGTGCCGATAGGTAGCTCCCCGCATTCGTAGGTAGAGCTTTTGCGGTCTGATGGATGAGACGGTCTGGCGACCCAATTGGCAATAAACCCACCAGCAACAAATACCACACCCACTCCTAAAAATAACGCTACCCATAAATAATCCTCAGGCATTTCAATTTCCTCCTTGTTACGATTTCACAATAAAAATCTTATCACGGAAACAAGAAAATCTTATCACGAAAACACGAAAATCAGAAAGCACGAAAGGAGTAAATTATTACCTTTTTTATCTTCACCTGATAACTCCTCAAATTCCATTTCAAGGTTTTAAACCTTTTCGTGCTTTCATTCTTTCGTTATTTCGTGATAAAAAATTCCTTTCAAATTGTCTGTCTTTCATCAGTATGGCTTCACTATAGAAAGTTGTTCAATCATTTGAAAATGCTTAATATTGAGAGTTACCAGTTCTGCATTTTCTATCAGTGCCGTTGAAGCAATTAACATATCTATCAAACCACATTCATATGACTTTCCATATGTGCGTTTCAACTCAGCACCCTTTTTCATTATTTCGACAGAAATATCTATTGTAACTACATAGTTTAATAAGAAGTTCTCAATTTCTCTCTCTTCATAAGTATTGCGACAGCCAAAGAAAAGTTCTGCACTAACTATTCGAGGCACGAGAATCACCTTTCCTTTGTTACGAAGGTTCTCCAGACAATCAATTGCCTTCTGCAACCTTCGAAAGTAGTCAATGAGAATGGTTGTTTCAACCAGGCTTTTATTCAAGCCCTAACCTCCTTTGACGATCGTTGACATCTGCTCGTAATTGATTTACCCAGTCTACACCATTTTTCATATCCTCACAATCAGCCCATATTCCACAAACTGAAAGTTCAGCGAATGAATTTTTTTCTCTCTCAATCTTTTCCAATTTATCTCTTGATTTAGAACTTTCTCCTTCTTTTATAAATTCAGTTGACCATTTATTTAATAAAATCACCTTGATTTCACTGCCATTTGATAAATGCAGTTTCTTCTTGATGTTCTCCGGACATGAAAGATGTCCGTCTGGCAAAACTCTTGCTTTATACTCTACATTAATCATAATATCGATACTTCCTTTTTTTAGTGGGCAAACCTTGATGTAGAAAGCAAGTTTTAGTACATTCAACATTCACGGTTTGACCCTAAGTCTCTTCTTATACCCCTCTATACACATCTTTTCTATGTTTAACCTTAAATATTGTCACAACTTTATTTTTATCATCAATAGTATAAAGAATTCTATATTTCTTCCTCACCTCTATTCGCCACCCATTCTGTACTCCTTCCAATTTCTTAACCCCTTTTGGTCGAGATTGATATTTAAGAGAAAGAATAACCTCATTTACTTTCTCAAATATATCTTGAGGTAATTCACATAGTTGTTTTTCTGCTTTCTCATCAATTTCTATTTTATACACTCAATTTGCCTTAAGTTTCTCTCCTTTAGGTATTCATCGTATGGTCTAATTTTCGTTGATGTATCTATTGCCTTTTTAAGGTCAAGGGCATCTTCAAGGTCTTCAAGCCGTTGCATAAAAGCTCTGTATTTCCCCAAAGTTATAATTACTGCTGTCTGTTGATGATTAGAGATATAAACGGGTTTATCTTCTTTCTCAACTTCGTCTAATACTCTTCTTGCATCTCTTTGGAAGGTAGAAATTGATAATGTTTCCATTGTTTCTCAATACTCCTCATCAATAACTTTTAAATATTTTCCCCAAATCTATCTCTAAATCCTCAAAAATATCCACCTTAACCCTATCCTCTTTCTTATATTCTTCCGGCTCGCCATACTTATTGTCTTTAAGTTTAAATATAACCACCTCTTCTGTTTGTGGGTTCACTATCCAGTATTGTCCAACTTTATGTCTTTCGTATAAAGAGCGTTTAGTCACCATGTCCTTTTTGGCGGTGTAGGGAGATAAAATTTCTATGACTATATCCGGTGCACCCCTGGCTCCGCGGTCATCAAGTTTGTTCCGAGCACAAAAGACGACAATATCCGGTTGAACTACGGTTTCAATTTCATCATCAATCTCATCATTTTCAGGTAATCGAACATCAAATGGAGCAAAATATATCCGGCAGGGCTTATTCACCAGATAATTTGAAATCTGCATGGATAATTCGCGCAGGATATCCTGATGCCTTCTTGAAGGTGCAGGACTCATATTATATGCAACGCCATTTATTAATTCCCATCGCTCTTCATCTGGCCAACTCAGATAATCTTTGTAGGTAAATCTTTCTTCCCTCTTTGTTGCCGGTAATCCCATAAAAAATACCTCATCTACGGTAAGCGTTCAGGTAACAGAATCGGTTTAAGTTTTAAGATAGTATTGAATATTGAATGTAGAATGTAGAATTATGAAGTTTTGGTATTTTTCCTGCTTTCCTTCTACATTCTACATTCAATATTCTACATTCAATATTTTATAAGCGTTCATGTGTCAGAATCTTTTGAAACCTCAACCCCAAAACCAGTAACTAATACCTGAACGGTTACCATCTACGGAAGGTTGAGGTTAAGGTTGATGGGTTTGCTCCTCAACCTTCTTTTACTCCTCATCAATAAGTTTTAAATATTTCCCCCAAATCTATCTCTAAATCCTCAAAAATATCCACCTTAACCCTATCCTCTTTC
>JASEHU010000093.1 GCA_030018635.1 bacterium | reverse complement strand
AATCCAAAATCCAAAATAATTTCACATGAGAACTTTTGGTTAATAACTGCTATAAAGTGTTGGCTGCCTTGCTGTTACCATGTTACCAAATCCAAATCCTTCTCCAGATGGCAGGTATCATTAAATACTAAAACACAAGGGAAATTTTCACAAAAACTTATGATTGTAACGGCGGCATTTTTAAGTGAAATTGACCAGAGACGGTTCAAATCCATCTCTAATAAATGCGCCAGATAAAGGGTTATCACGCCGCCATGGGTGACGACAAGCACTTCCTCATCCGGATGTTTTGCCCTGATTCCATCAAGCACACCTACTACCCGGTCCTTAAATTCTAAAACGGTCTCTGCCCCCGGTATCCTTACCTCTACCGGTTTTTGATACCATTGGGTATATAACTCTTTATACTCCTGACGCACCTGGTTTATGGTCAGACCTTCCCAGACCCCCAGTTTAATCTCTTGCAGGTCTTCGATGGTAGAAATATTGGAATTAGTCAATATCTTAGCGGTGTCATAAGCCCTTTTTAAATGACTACTATAAACCGCATCGAATCTCATCCCATTAAATTTCTCAGCTAATAGTTGGGATTGCCGGCGACCCTTATCGCTTAATTTTGGATTTTTTATCCCTTGCACACGATTTGATTTGTTCCAGGTTGACTCCGCATGACGCACTAAAATCAATTTCATTCAAACAGCACCTCTTCCCCTACACAATTGACGATGAACCGCTCTTTATCCTTAACTAAATTCACCTCAATAGGTTTATACAAAAGTTCTCTTTTGGCATTAAGTAGTATTTTCACCCATGGTCTGATAACCGCATACCTATTTATTCTTGTGACAACACCAGTTTCTCCGGTATTAAGACGGACAAAACTACCCATGGGATAAATAGACATATCCTCAACAAATTTCTTTACATCTTCTACGGGAAAATCATTTCCTGATTGGCTGATAATAAGTCGCATGGCATCATGAGGTAAAAATGGACTGCGATAGGGTTTATCCGTAGTTAATGAATCATACAGATTGACTAAGGCAACCAACCTGGCTAAAGGATGAATCTTATCCCGTGATAATCCTTGCGGATAGCCTTGCCCATGAATGCGTTCATGATGTTGAGCGGCAATTAATTTTGACACTTCAGAGAGATTACTTTCATTTAAAATCTCATATCCATACCGAGGATGTTTCCTTATCTCTTCATATTCCTTCATCGTTAATTTATTCGGTTTAAGAAGAATATCCTCACTAATTTTTACCTTGCCTATATCATGGAGCATCCCACCTATAGCCATCTCTTCAATCTCAGCCTTATTAAAATCACGCTTTATTCCGAGCAAAATCGCTAAGGTACAAACATTAGTCGAATGAGCAAAGGTATATTTATCGTGGGATTTGATTTTTATTAAATTTAACATCGCCTCTTGATTGGAGATAACCTCCGAAACCATTTGCTTTATTACCTTCTTCAACGGTTCTTCTTCAATAGCCTTGCCTATTCGGACATTACCAATAATATATTCTACGGTCTGTAATGCCTCTTTTTGAGTTTGTTGCGGGATGGTTTGAGGTATTTCTTCAATTAATGTCTTTATCTTTTTAGCCTTTGGACTTTCTTCCTTGTGTCGAGGGCCCTTATAAATAATTCCTTTACCTGGCATATATTAATCACCTATTTTAAAGAAGACCAAAGACTGAAGACCAAAGACTGAAGACCAAAGACCAAAGACTGAAGACCAAAGACTGAAGACCAAAGACCAAAGACCAAAGACTGTAGGCTGAAGGATGAAGTATCCTATCTACCTTCAGTCTTCAGTCTTTAGTCTTTAGTCTTTAGTCTTCAGTCTTTAGTCTTTAGTCTTTAGTCTTTTGTCTTTTGTCTTTTGTCTTTTGTCTTTTGTCTTTTGTCTATCTACCTATAAATTATAATACAAGATGTTCAAAAAAGCAAGGGAAAAATGTTGACATTTGTCATAAAGTGTGCTATAATGAGTTTTGTGGGATGATTCACTTTTGTTTGAAATCTTGCGGTTAAAAAATGAATGTGAAATTAGAAATTAGAAATTGGGGAGAGAGATTGGGGCAAGTCTACGAATTAAGCGAAGACCTGATTTCTAATTTCCAATTTCTAATTTCCAAAAGGAATCATAGCAAAAACGATGAAAATGAACCGTCCCAGTTTTGTTAATAAAGATGAGGAGGGAAAATTATGCCGGAATTACGCAAGGACCCGGTGAATAACCGGTGGGTAATTATTGCTACTGAGCGGGCTAAAAGGCCGTCTGATTTTAAATCAAAAGGGGAAAAAGAAAAAGGGGAAAAGGGTTTTTGTCCATTTTGTGAAGGTAATGAGTCAAAGACACCACCTGAAATTTTATCTTACCGCAAACAAGGGACTTTACCTGACACCCCTGGTTGGTGGCTGCGGGTCGTGCCGAATAAATATCCCGCCTTACAAATAGAAGGGGCATTAGAGAAAAAAGGAATGGGTATGTTTGATACCGTAACCGGCACGGGTGCACATGAGGTAATTATAGAAACACCGGAACATGAGTTGGATTTTGATTCCCTTGAAATAGGCAGGGTAGAAGAGACTCTCTGGGCATATCGAGACAGGTCGATTGACTTGAACCGTGACCCAAGATTCGAATACATACTTATCTTCAAAAATCATGGGGTTTCGGCTGGGGCATCTTTAGAACATCCACATTCACAATTGATTGCTACCCCTATTGTTCCTTCAAGTGTGCGAGAGGAAATGGATGGGGCACTCCAGTATTTTAAATATAAAGACAGGTGTGTTTTTTGTGACATTATTCGGGAGGAAAAGGACTCTAACGAGCGAGTAATTATGGAAAATGAGGATTTTATTGCCATAGCACCTTTTGCCTCGCGGTTTGCTTTTGAGTGTTGGATTTTACCAAAGATACATGACTCGACATTTCCTGATATTACCAGGCATGAGGTGATGGCTTTGGCCGAGGTTTTAGGCGGTATGCTTAAAAAAATGAGTAAGACCCTTGGCAATCCGCCTTTTAATTATATGCTTCATACGGCACCCTGTAAAATGGATGCCAACCAACTTAAACATTATCACTGGCATATTGAATTAATCCCAAGATTGACTGATGTGGCCGGGTTTGAGTGGGGCTCGGGTGTCTTTATTAACCCTACCCCACCAGAGGAGGCGGCAAAGTATTTAAGAGAAGAAGGAAAATAATGGATAAAGAGGGGGATTATAATGAAAAAGGTTAAAAGTCGGTATGTTATTGATGAGAAAGGGAAAAAACTTTCAGTAATATTAAGTCTTCTGGAATATTCTAAACTCCTTGAGACTATTGAAGAGTTAGAAGATTCATTAGAATTAGAAAAGGCAGAAAGGGAGGCGATTGGCTTTACAGATTACATGAAATTCAGAGAAGAATTAAAAACACAAGGTCTCTTATGAAATACCGGGTAAGAATTGAAGATAGCGTTAAAGATGAAATCAGGTATCTTACCCGAAAAGAAATAAGACAGTTAGATAAGGCTATTTTAAACCTTGTAGAGAATCCAAGACCTGTAGGTGTAAAGAAATTAGTTGGAAGAGAAAGAGAAGGTTGGAGAATTAAAGTTGGCCATTATCGAATTCTTTATAAAATAGATGATAAAGAGAGACTTGTTACTATCTACCGAATTAAGCATAGAAAGGAAGCTTATCGAAGGAGCTAAAAGGTACGACTAATTTTATTCAACCTGCGGCAGGTAGAGCAGATAATTTCTACCTGAAAAAGCGGTAATTAGTAATTGGTAACTAACTATTTACCAATTACTATTTAACCAATTAACAAATAAAAGGAGGTAAATGTAAGATGTTTAAAAAAGGGTTAATTGTTTTTGGGGTAATAAGCGTTTTTTGCTTTAGCGTAGCAAGTGAAGGGTTTAGTGCGGCGTATGAAGGGCCTGGGACTTGTGTTCGACCATTGACGATGGGTGGGGCATTTGTCGGTTTAGCCGATGATTGGTCTGCGATTATCTGGAATCCGGCTGGCTTGACTCAACTTGAAGGAAAGGGGTTTGGGTTTAGTTTGGATTATGTGCCGGCGGAGGCAAGCGATGGAAATTCTGTGGCGAATCCGTTAATAAACAACCTAAATCCTAAGCAAGGGGATATTTTCTTTCAATTAGGAGGAGAACCTACCAGCTTTGACAAAACGGATGTTGAATCCACAGTTTATCTACCAACAGTTGCGGGATATACTCAATTTAGAGGATTTGCTATTGGTGGGGCAATTTATGTGCCTATGGGCTATGCCTCTGACTGGGAGGATAGCAAAGGTATAGTCCAAAAGGCTACCTATAAAGTTGAGTCTTACGAGAAAATTATAGCTTTAACCGCGGCCAAGAAGATTACATCCAATCTATCACTTGGACTTGGTGTTAATTTCCTTAATTGGGAATTGGAGAAAAAGGCAACAAAGCAAGTTACAGCTCCTGTACCATACACTTATAATTTTGAAATATCTGGGGATGGTAATGATTTTGAAGGGGTAGTAGGACTTCTGTATGCCTTCCCAAATGAGAAATGTAGTATCGGTTTTGTGTATCGCAGCGGGAGTAAGATTAGCGTGAAAGGAGATGCTAAAACAAACTACCCGTTGCCGCCGTTTTCAGAGGAAGGGGATTTTAACCTGAAACAGCAACACCCAACTACTTATGCCTTCGGTTTTGCCTATAAAGAAAACCCTAACCTTATTTTTACGGCTGATTTGAACCGAACAAATTGGAGCAAACAAAAAAAAGAAATTACCTTTAGCCAACAAGGTCTTTTTCTTAACGATAAAAATGAAAGTTTAGGATGGAAGAATGTTCACAAGATTCGTCTTGGGGTTGAATGGACAGTTAATGATGCCTGGAAACTACGCGCCGGGTTCTTTACCGACCCCTCGCCAATACCAGCTGAGGTAGTCAGTCTGACTAACATGATTGATATGGACAGAAAATGGTACAGTTTAGGAGCAGGATATATCAAAGGTGATTGGCAAATTGATATGGGCATCCAGCATAATGAAGGTGATAGGACAGTAGAGGGGGTAAATTATGAAAAAGAATGCACCTCTGTTCATATCGCCACAAGTCGGCAGTTTTAGGTAAGTATTGTAAATTTACTGAGGAAGATGTCAAAAACGGTTGTCTTGTTTTCCATGAAGATGTTCTTGAGGAGATTTCTAAATAAAGTATGTATTACGAAGATGTATTCAGGGAATTGAACAGTAAAAAAGTAAGATATTTAATAGTAGGTGGTGTAGCTGTTGTTTTACATGGTGTGGTTCGATTAACTGTTGATTTAGATATTTTTGTTGACTTCTCGAAGAAAAATATAGAAAATTTTGCCTTGTGTATGAAAAATTTAGGTTATAAGCCTAAATTACCTGTGAAAATAGAAGAGTTACAGGATTCAGAAAAGAGAAAAATGTGGATAGAAGAAAAAGGGGCAAAGGTTTTCTCCTTTTTTCATTTAACCAAACATGAGGAACATCTTGATATCTTTATATATGAACCTATCCCTTTTAAAGATGCTTATCGAAAGAGAAAAATTGTAGTTGCAAAGGATATAGAAATACCTATAATATCTATTGATGATTTAATCAAGATGAAGGAGATTGCAAGCAGGGAGCAAGATCTGGCAGATATTTCTGCATTAAAAGATTTAATGGAGATTGTGAAAAATGAGGAAGAGAGGATATAGTTTCAGAGTAAGTCTGGAAAATATAAAAAGATTTAAGGATATGCCTGCAGAAAGTAAATTGAATTGGTTAGAAAAGGCAAATGAATTTATTCAAACTACACTTCCTCAAGAAAAACTTAAAATCTGGGAAAAGATAAAAGAAGGAAGGGTGAAAGCATGAGAAATACGATGATTTTTGGCGAAGTTTTAGAATCTGCTGATAGATTGTCTCTTAAGGTACAGGAGACGATGATAGATGTTTGGCGTCGACGCATAATTGAGAATGAGCATCAGCGCGCAAAGTTAATTAAAGAAATTCAAGAATGTAAAGAATGTAAGTGCAAACTTACAACTCCATCTGAACTTAAAGGCAATTTGTCAAGAGAAAAATAGGATGCAAATAATCGACTTAAGTCTTCCATTAAAAGGATATGGGCCGGAGCCGGATCCGCCGAAGATTAAATATATCAACCATAAAATGGGTGCGTTACTACTTGGATTAGGGGCGCTGCTTTGTAAAGGAAATTCACTCGTCTCACACCTGAAGAATTTTAGCCTGTATTTATCAGGGAAATACCGCCTTAGTGCTAAAGATTTTCCTGATAAACTTGGTATTGCATTAGAGGAAATTAAAACCGATACTCATGCAGGAACCCATCTTGACGCACCCTGGCATTTTGGACCTACATCAGAAGATAAACCGGCGAAAACGATTGGTGAAATCCCACTGGAGTGGTGCTATCACGATGGTGTCCGACTGGATTTAAGACATAAAAAGGCAGGTGAAGTTATTACCGTAGAGGAGATAAAAACCGCCGTAGAAGGGATTAATTACCGGATTAAACCAGACGATATAGTTCTGGTTATGACCGGTTGGGATAAATTCGCCAATAGCAAACAATACCTGAATCATCCGGGTATGTCCGCAGAGGCGACTTTATGGTTAATTTCACAAGGGGTAAAAATAATCGGGATTGATACCTTTGGCTTTGACCGCGGATGGGCGGCAATGTTTGATGATTACATCAAAACAAAGGATAAAAAATACCTCTGGCCTGCACATTTTGTTGGTCGGGCAAAGGAATATTGCCACATCGAGAAGATGGCAAATCTGGATAAGATACCTCAACCCTATGGATTTAAAGTTATCTGCTTTCCGATAAACATAGAAAAAGCAGGTGCCGGCTGGGTAAGGGCGGTGGCAATTATAGGGTAGGGATAACATAACCCCAATGAAGAGAGGACAAGATGACACAACGAGAGTTTTATAATAGAGTTACTAATTCTAAAAGAGACTTAATCGGTGAATTTTTGCAGATATTGCACGCAGGGCAAATACCCTACTGCGTAATAGGAGGTATAGCTGTTAACGCATATTGTGAGCCTATGGTAACTCTGGATTTTGATTGTGCTGTGGTAACAGAGCAAATAGAGGGTTTAAAAGAGGAACTGAAAGGAAAAGGATTCAAGATAAAGTCACATCCCTATACATGGGAAATTACACACAAAGCATCAAGTGTAAGAATACAACTACAACGAGATAAACGATACCAGGAGTTTATAAATCGAGCACAATCACATAAGGTGCTTGGATACGAAATGAAGATAGCTCAAAAAGAAGACCTCTTGAGAGGTAAGCTCTGGGCTTACCAGGACAGGACGCGTGATGAATTGAAGAGAGATAAAGACTTGCTCGATATTAAACGCTTGATGCAGAAATATCCAGAGATTGAGAAGTTAGCCGAATTTAAAATTAGGTGAAGTATTTCAATATTTATTTTAGTATTTCTCGCAAAGGCGCAAAGTTCGCAAATGAGGATTATAAAGATATTCTTATAATCCTCTTTGCGAAC
>JASEHU010000092.1 GCA_030018635.1 bacterium | reverse complement strand
AAAATGAATTTATCCTCTTGTTTTACACAAGTTAGCTATTCACGGACACCACCAAGATTTTACTCAGGTAAGAAGTCCATGCGCAGAGAGATGCGGTGGGTATCACCTAATTCATCATAAGGTGCAAAACCATAGTCAATCTGGTAATTCATAAGTTTTAATCCGATACCACCTGAAAATCCAGAGCCAATATCCACATCTGTCCGATAGCCGGCTCGTATGGCAAAGGTATCTATTAGCCAGTATTCAAACCCAAGCCGTCCATTTATCTTATTGTCAATAGGTTTGTTGGCATCAAGGGCAATGAGTAGTCGTTCATCAAGTAATTTTGCCGATACGCCACCTTTTAAATTCATCGGCAAATCGGATTTTTCCTTAATAAATTTTAGCCCGGAGCCTAAATTTTGGAGGCATAAGCCAAAGGAAAGATTATCAATCGGTGTTTTATAAAAGGCGCCTAAATCAAAGGCAATGGTAGATGCATTCTCCTTTTCTATCTTTTCGTAGATAATCTTAAAATTTGCACCAATTGAAAGTCCATCACTCCATGGTTGGGCATAGGAGAAGGTAAGACAGGCGTCATAAGCAGTAAAATCATCTGCCTTTTCATAACCACCACCTGGAGAAAATCTACTTCCTGGTATATCTCCCATGTGTAGATAAGCCAGGCTGCCGCCAATTACCCCATCCCACCACATCCTTTGAGCATATCCTAAATATTCGTATTTTATAGATTGAAGCCATTGATTGTGCATAGCCGTCAAGGAGATAGTTCCTGCCTGGACCAGACCGGCAGGGTTATAATTGATAGTGTTGACATCATCGGCTACACCGACAAATGCCCCAGCCATAGCCGCCTGTCTTGCCCCAACATCTAATTTTAAGAAATTAGCCGAGGTTATCCCGGTATATTCATCCTGGGCATACACAGGCATAGAAATAACCACCAGGTTAATACCAACAACCAACGTTATTAAATTTCCAATTTCCAATTTCCAATTTCCAATTCTCATTTTATCTAATTACTCCTACTTTTCCAACTAATGATGCACCCGTACTATCCTTAACCACATAGATATAGATGCCACTGCCAACCAATCTACCGTAGTCATTCTTCAAGTCCCAAGTCCATACCCCGGTGGTTACATCTGGAGATTGCCTCACTAATTCTCCGGCAATGGTGTATATTTCTACCTTACTTACCCCGCCCTCAAAGACGATGTAGTCCCTGTTTAAGACATTAAGTTCGCCGTTAGAAACATCCCCATCATTATCCTTAAAAGGATTAGGATAGACCTTGAAATTAGCTAACGAGGAGGTATGCAGCCCAATCCTGAATACCGAGAAATGTTCTACCTCTGCTGTAACCGAGTTATTAACCACATCTACTGATTGATTGCCCTCAACCAATATCCATTTATTTTCCCGCAGTTCAAATATCCGCAGTAAAATCTCGGTTTCATAAGAGCCTATATCTGTGTAATCAATAGTAATTTTAGCCTTTGTTGGAGGTGCTGATTGATTTGTATTGGATAATTTAACCGCGGTAATCTTTCGAACGGTATCATTTAACGAGGCTAATGTGTTCATACCGGGAACGCCTTGTGGATTCTGCTCAACAGTGATAAGGACATCTTCGTTATATGGATGGACAATCTTAATTTTAGTCGGGGAGAAGATTAACTCAGGGGTCTCGTTCGCTTTGACCAATTTAGTAGATAGAACAGTATTATCTAAGGTAAATATCATAGACATAGCTGATGTCCCATAACCACCAATATCTTTTGGGGTAATTCTAATGGTATAGGTAGCCTTTTGATTTTTCTCATCGATAGCCGATAGCCAGGTTAATTTTGATCCTGTCCCAGGTGCTACCATTGTAACAGTGCCATTTACCGTAGCCGTTGCCCATTTATTCCCAACAGAACCACCTTGATATTCAACTAAAACCTGGCATAAATCATTATCTATATCTTGTAGGTCATAGGAAATCTCTACATACCCAAGTTTTCCAATAGCAGGGAGGACATTTGTAACCATAGGCAGATTGTTTTTGTTCCTAAGATAAAAGATTACCGTCGCCGTTGAACCATCTACTAGCCCATCATTAGGAATAAATCTAAGGTAGACATAAGTTAGGGTAGCGGATACATTTTTATCTGAAAACCAGACAAAGGTATGTTCTATACCTGTGGATGAAGATTCTAAATTAGTTTTAGGCGTGCCGGTTGCGGAATACCAGTTTTGTCCATCTTGAGAATATTCTACCTTTAAACTACATTTCTGCCATTGGTCATCTTTCAAGATATAAGTTATGGACACGCTACCTGTTTGTGTAGTTTGGGTGCCTTGAGGATTTGTAATAGTTATTTGCGGTGCTGTATTTGTATTAACATCGGTCAGACGATATAAAAACACATATCCTGCCTTACTGCCGATTAGTAAATCGATGTTGTTTCCATTCTTGTTTAATACGCAAGGTCTTGAATTGGCATCAACCTTAATCTCCTGTTCTGCAAATTTAATTTTAGTCCCACTATTAAAAGTAGGCGTTCCGTTCGTCCCGATATTTTTGTAATAAAAGACATAACCATCACTATTACCAATAATCAAATCGTCTTTATTATCTCCATCCCAGTCAATGACATAAGGTGCGGCATTACGGCCTACATCTAAATCGCTATTTGCCTGAATTTTAACACCTGGAAGTAAATTAGGAATGGTCTGTGAGGTCTTATCATTCAAATAAAGATATATATGACCATTTCCATCTCCAACAATTAAATCGCTATACCCATCGTTATCCCAATCTGTTACTACTGGGACAGCATTACCTGCAACCTGAAGGTTCTTTGTTCCAACCTTAATCTTTTCCCCTGAAGCTAAATTCAGATAATTGCCCGTATTCTTAAAAAATGTTACATATCCATCACCATCTCCAACTAATAAATCCTTATCGCCACTATGGTCCCAATTATCTACAAATGGACTTGAATAATTATTTACTTTGAGTGAATTACTGCCTACTTGCAGAGGACATGCACTATCAAACCTTGGGGAATCATCTGTCCCTACATTTTCACAAAAATAGACATACCCATTTTCACTACCTATTAAAAGGTCTCGTTTCTTATCCTCGTTCCAGTTTGTCACGATTGGGGTAGAGTAGTTATCTAAATTAAGGTCTGCACCGTGAAGTTTTATCTTTTCCCCTGGCGGAGGATTAGCATTATTCACCCAAAAACTATTAGTTTGTCCAGATTTTCCTTCTACCTGACCATCATTTGGAATAATTTTTATTATTACCTGTCCTACAAAACTACCTCCTAAATCACCTTTAGAATCCCAGACAAAGCTATGTTTTACTCCCTCTTTGGATGAGTTTAAATTTGATATTTTATCTCCAGCATTTACAACCTTAGTAGCTGTTGCCCAGTTTATACCACCATCTTTAGAATATGTGACTAAAATCGAACAAACATCGTTCTCATCATCCTTCAGAAAGTAGTTAATGGTTATCTCTTTACTTTGTGTGCCAGGAGGTGTATCACATAAAACTTTTGGAGGTGAATTTCGTATACTACCAGTATAAAGATTAATGTAGCCACCTTTCTCTCCTACTATCAAGTCAAGTATATTATCGTTGTTCCAATCCATAACTATCGGTGCGGCATAACCAGAAACCTTCAACGGATTAGAATTAGCCTCAAGTTGAAAATAGTTGGGTTGTTGTGTGGTAAATACTGGATTGTTATCCGCACCAATATTCAAATATACCTTTAAACATCCCTCGCTATTTCCAACAACTAAATCTTTTTTCCCATCCTTATCGTAATCCACTACATAAGGCTTAGCATTATTACCTACATCAATATCATTATTATCTGCCTTGATTTTTTGAAAGGAAGTAAACACAGGTTTTTGGTCGGTTCCGGAATTCAGGAAAAGGGTTACATTGCCATATCTATCTCCTACCACCATGTCCATATCTCCATCATTATCCCAATCACACATTATAGGTGTAGCATCGTAGGTTACCTTCAGTGCCTGATTAGTTCCGCTACCAGTAGTAGCTTTAGTTCCTGGTTTAAAAATTGGTGAAATGTCATTCCCGGAGTTAATGAATATATTTATCCACCCATTTTCATCGCCTACAATCAAATCTCTGATATTATCTTTATTCCAGTCATAGACATACGGACTGGCATTAAAACCTACATCTAAATCTATTATTCCTGTTTGTGTTCCTGCATTTACTTGAAAGGTATAGCCATCGGTAAATTTTGGTGCGGTATTGTTTCCAGAATTTAAATAAAGTTTTACCTTACCATATTCATCACCAACTATTAAATCCTTTAGCCCTTTTGCATCATTATCCCAATTTATGATACAAGGAATAACTTGTGAACCGGCATAAAGGTCTTTTGGCTCACCGGCTATTTTAGATGAGATAGAAAATACAGGTGGTTTACTGCTTGAGTTCAGGTAAAGATTTAAAGAGCCATCCCCTTCACCAACCAATAAATCTATCTCACCGGAATTATCCCAATTAACTATAAAAGGGGTAGCATTATCTCCAACATCTATATTTTGAGTATTTGTTTGAATCTTTGTGCCGGTAGTGAAGGTGGGAGTTCCGTTGGGGGTACTTGTTCCACTTAAAAAAACATATACCTCCCCTTCACTATTACCTACAACTAAATCCTTATTTCCAACCCCATCCCACTGCTCAACCACTCGAGGGATAGCATCATTTCCTACATCTAAATAATTTGTTGAGTTTGTGCCTAAAAAAACCTTGCTACCATTGTTATTAAACACGGGATTTTCATCTGTTCCAGAGTTTAAATATACCCAGATATTACCATATGCATCACCAATGATAAGGTCTTTTTTGGTATCATCATTCCAGTCGCAAACAAACGGTGTGGCATTTGTATGAGAAGTAATTCCAGTAAGAGGTATCCCAGGCCGTAAAAGAGGTAAGTGTTTAGTGGGAGCCCCAGCTCCACTTGTAAATAAAGTTAATTCCCCATTCCCACTTCCAACAATTAAATCTATGTCATTTGTATTGTCCCAATTGACTACAAAAGGTGTGGCGTTAGAATTCACCTTAATTGACTCACCACTAACTTCGAGTTTAAAACCAGGTCCAAATGTAGGAGAATTATCAGAGCCAAAATTTTCATAGAACCATATATATCCCTCCTTATCACCTATAATTAAGTCTTTCAACCCATCATAATTATAATCTATAACTATAGGCACAGCACGAGAGGAGACACTAAGCAGGTGTGATTTGATTCTTATCCCTTCAGCAAATTCAAGAGTACCTGCATAAACAGTAGAAGCAAAAATACACAATAATCCTATTGATAGAATAAATTTTTTCACTTTATCCTCTTTAATTACACAATCTCTCTAAGTATTTATCGGCTTTTATGGTTAATTTCTTGAGTTTTGGAGTGGAGATGAACCACGAATTGCACGAATTATACGAATTATTTTAGGATAAATTTTTAGTAAGCGGATTAAACGGACTTTGTAACACTTTACCCATCTGAAGAAATTAGGGTGTAACTAAGGGAAAATGGAAAAGTTGGGAAAAGGGGAAAAGGAGATATTTATTATAATTTCTCCATTTCTCCTATAATCCCCCTTTCTCCTTTATTCTTCTTTCTTCTTTCCCATTTTTCCCCTGTTTCCCCTTTTTCCTTCATTACACTTCATTTGGGTAAATAGTTACCGGACTTTTTTATCTTTATTATCTGCTAAATCCGATTACAAATTCTAATATGTGCTCCAAAACAAATAGGGAGGATGAAATTATAACTACAAAGCTATTGCCTTGATAATTCCTCCTCCCAATTTTTTCTCATAATTTTATCCGATTATCAGACTCAATATTGCTATGTTGACAATATTGTCCTGGATTCTATTTTTTCTAATATCTTTGTTTGATTAATCAGCATTTGAGATAAGGTAAAAGAGCTCTCCTGTGCCGTTTTAAATCCTTCCTGAGTCATCTTAACTATTTCTTTTTGTCCCTCCTCAATCCTTTCTAATGCTTGCATCATTGTCTTCTGCAATTTACCATTCGCCTTCCAGATATAAGTAAAAAGTAGCCCTAAAGCAGTTAGACTTAATCCTAATATTTCCATTTTTCTCCACCTCCTTTCCATAATTATACAACAAATTTTATATTATGTCAACAAAAAAATTGACTTTTGAAGGTAAATTGAGTATAATAAGAAAGGGAATTATTGAGATGGTTCACTTTTGTTTGAAAGCTTGCGGTTAAAAAATGGATGTGAAATTAGAAATGAGATTTGAAATTAGAAATTTGAAATTGGCAAGAGATTGGCAAGGGAAAAGATATGATTTCGAATTTCTTCCTAATTTCTAATTTCCAATTTCTCCCTAAATCACAGGAAAAACGATGAGAATGAACCGTCCCGAATTATTTTATGTAAAGAGGGATGATTAAATGAGTATAGGTGAATTATTACGGGTAATGGAAGAAAAGTGTGCATCAGACCTTTATTTAAAGGCAGATACACCGCCAACTTATCGCATAGAAGGGGAAACCTGTTTTATCGGCGAGAAACTCAACGAGGTAGAACTTAGCGAATTGGCTAATTCTATTATGAACGAGGAACAAAGAAGAACTTTTAGTCAAACCCATGAGATGAATTTAGCCTATGCCATACCGGGTGTAGGAAGATATAGATGTAACCTGTATTATCAACGCGGTTCTGTAGGAATAGTCTTTCGACGAGTAAAATTGGACATTCCCTCCGTAGAGGAATTAAATTTACCAACGGTATTAAACGATTTAGCCTTAGAGCCAAGAGGATTAATCTTAGTCACCGGTGCTACCGGCTCAGGGAAATCTACTACCTTAGCCGCCATGATTGATTATCGAAACACATTAAAATCAGGACATATTATCAGTATCGAGGACCCAATAGAATTTGTCCATTACGACAAAAAATCTATTATTAGCCAACGGGAAGTAGGAATTGATACGGAATCATTTGCCGAGGCATTAAAAAACACCCTGAGACAGGCACCAGATGTGATTTTAATTGGTGAGATGCGGGATGTAGAAAGTGTTTCATCGGCTATTTACTTTGCTGAAACAGGACATTTGGTTATGAGTACACTCCATTCAACTAATGCCAATCAAACCATAGAGAGGATATTACAATTTTATCCCAGTAGTGTGCATGAGCAGATTCTATTACAACTTTCGTTCAACCTGCGGGCAATTATTTCTCAGAGACTCCTACCAAGAAAAGACGGACAGGGAAGAATTGTTGCCGTAGAGGTTATGATGGCCACACCCAGAATAAAGAGTTTAATTTTAAAGGGTGAAATCGGTAAAATTAAGGATGCTATTGAGGCAGGGACACAAGAAGGAATGCAAACATTTGACCAATCTCTACATACCCTTTATCAACAAGAATTAATTTCGTTAGAGGACGCTATGAGTTACGCAGATAGCCCAAATGACCTTAAGATGCGAATAAAGGGGTTAAGGACAAGTGGCGGATAGGAATTTCTAATAGGACATATAAAACATATAGGACCTATTAGACTTATATCTCCTATTAAATTTAATGTAACCGCTCAGTGAACGGTGGAAAAATAAGTGGAGATTGGTGGAGATTAAGTG
>JASEHU010000091.1 GCA_030018635.1 bacterium | reverse complement strand
GCTAAACCATATTCCTCTGATAATCTATATTTTTCACCCTGGCTAAAATAATAAAATGCGTCCTCACCTGCCAAACCAGGTGAACATAGGACTAACAGAACCAATGGGACTAATAAACTAAAAACTGTTTTATTCATTGTTAAATTACCTCCATAAATTTACCTTTGCCTTTGTTGAGTAATACTCATTTTCCTTTTCTGCTTCTTTTTCTGCTTTTGGTTCTGCTTTCACTTCTTCTGGTTTATTTTCGGGGGAATAGGACATATTGGACTTATCAGACTTATGAGCAAATATTAGATTAAAAGAAAGTTGATGGGTATCGCCTAAATCATCATAAGAGGAATAGGCATAATCAAATCTATACTTGCCGGTTTTAATTCCAAAGCCAAGGTTGAATTTGCCCGTATCTACCCCTGTTTTAATCCCGGCCCGCAAGGCTATTTCATACCCTTCAATCTCTGGATAAAGATATTCTGCACCCAGATGAAATTTAGGGTCGCTATCATTGGGTAAGTTCATATCCAGACCTAAGGTAAGGATATTAATGGGTTTGTAACCACACCCCAATTTGATATTAAATGGCAATTCATCCATAAAATTATTGAATAGATTTACATTTTGGAAGACCAACCCGGTAGTGAAATTTTTAAGCGGTGTTTTAGACAAAAAACCGATGTCAAAAACCAATCCTGTTGATGACGATGTAATCTTCTGATTAATATATTTTAAATTCAGTCCAGAGGACATCCAGGGTTTGATTAACCCGGCATACGAAAGATTGAATAACAAATCCTGTGCCTTGAATGTGCCTGAATAATTTTTATTCACATCATATTTCTTAATATCATCTACACTAAGATAGCTTAAATTGCCGGCGAATACACCCGGCATTTTTATCCCTAGTTCTTGCAACGGTTGAAGATAGGTTAAGTATTCGTAGTTAATATCTTCGAACCAGGCTATATGGGTAAAGGATAGTTCTTTGTCTTTAAGGAAGGCTAAGCCGGCTGGATTCCAGTAGATAGCCGAAGATTCATCTGCCAGGGCACAAAAGGCCCCACCCATAGCTACCGGTTTAGCACCTACACCAAGCTTTAGAAAGGTTGCTCCTGTCTTACCCGGACTCTTTGCCGCAACATTATTGGTTACGATTAATAAAGATAATAAGACGATAATCCTTTTCATTGTTCACCCCTTTTTTTTAGTAGTATAGGACATAAAGATATAGGACATATAAGACGGGACGGTTCATTTTCATCGTTTTTCCTGTGATTTCTTTTGGAAATTGGAAATTGGAAATTAGGGAGAAATTCAAAATCATATCTTTTTTCTTGCCAATTTCAAATTTCTAATTTCAAATCTCATTTCAAATTTCACATCCATTTTTTAACCGCAAGCTTCCACACAAAAGTGAACCATCCCTATAGAACATATTTCTTACTTTTTACTTACTGCTATCTTAACCCTTGAAGTGCCATCATTAGTTTTAACCACGCCGATATAGATACCTTCTGAAACTGTCTCCCTATCATCATTTTTCCCATCCCATTTATCCGTGCAATTCCCCTGTCTTTGTTCACCGGCAATCAATGTTTTAACCAATTCACCAACTATGTTATAAATCTTAATAGTTACCGGCTGGTTTGTGCCAACAGAATAGGCAATAGTAGTCGGTTGGATGTTTGGATTAAATGGGTTAGGGAAATTATATGCTGATATGTCAGGATTAGTTGGGGATGGTGAACCAATTTCGTTTTTTAATTTCTGGATTCGCTGATTTCCGGTATCAACTATATAAATATCACCTTGTGAATTAACCGTTATACCTCGAGGTGAATCAAATTCACCATCTTTATCTCCCTGATGTCCCCAAGAAGATGTCCAACTACCATTAGCGTCAAATACCTGTATCCTATTATTTCCATTATCGATAACATAGATATTGTTATTTGAATCAATATCAATTCCGAAAGGATTAATAAACTCACCCTTATCCACACCGGTTCTTCCAATTTTCTTGATAAAATTACCATTTTTACCATACATTTTAACACAATTATTAGAAATATCCACAACATAGATATTATCATTAGAGTCAATCTCAATATTTACCGGAATGCTATATGTTTCAAATGTAAGTTTAGTTGACCATTGCTTTTGATATTTTCCATCTTTAGTAAATACTTGAATCCGTTGATTATCCTTATCTGCGACATATATTAAGCCAGTGGAATCAAATCTTATGTCATAAGGACTGCGGAATTGACCCTCCGACGAACCATAATTACCCCATTTTCTAACAAAGTTACCATTAGACTCAAATACCTGAATTCTACAATTCTCAGTATCGGCAATATATACCCTATCATCATTTCGGTCTATGACGATACCACAAGGAGACCAAAAATTACCCTTTTCCATCGCTGGTGTACTTTTCCCTCCCCACAAATAGCTAAAATTACCATTTTTATCAAATCGTTGGATACGATGATTATTAGAATCAACTACATAGATATTATCTTGTGAATCTCTATCTATTCCTATGGGCAGGTTAAACTTTCCTGGTTGAAAGCTATACCTACTCCATATTTCAAGGAATTTACCATTCTCATCAAATTTCTGCAAACAATTATTCCCTGTATCTATAACGAATATATCTCCATTTGAGTTAATATCTATTCCCTTGGGGGAGTTAAATTCCCCTGAATTAGCACCTTTTTGCCCAAATTTCCTCAGGAAACTACCATTGACACCAAAGACCTGCACCCTTGTATTATCAGAATCCACAACATAAAGTTGCTGATAAACTTTATTAATGTTTATTCTAGTTGGATAATTAAATTCTCTATCATTATCCCCTTGAGTTCCCCATTGACGAATGAAATTACCCACTCCGTCAAATTTCAGAATGCGATTATTATTTGTATCTACAACATAAATATAATTATTTATGTCAGTGACTATTCCTTGTGGAGTAGAGAAGGTTCCAGTTGTTGTCCCTCCTCCATTAAATTCCATAATGTAGTCAAATGTATTTCTGATTTTTTGAATACGATTATTACCGGTATCAACCACAAAGATATTACCTCCTGAATCAACAGCTATATCTTTAGGGGATTTAAACTCTCCCTTATCACTTCCAAAACTACCAAATACTCTGCTGCATTCTCCTTCTGAGTTATATTTCTTTATGCGATGATTTCCTGTATCCGCTATATAAATATTATTTTCACTATCAATAGTTATTCCTTCTGGAGCCAAAAAATCGTTGATTCTAGAACCTTGCGCACCCCACATCTTAATAAAATCACCATTGGCATTAAACTTTTGAATACGATGATTTTCCGTATCAACTACATAGACATCACCATTTGAGTCAATGGCCACATCTGTAGGTGATTTAAATTTGTATATCCTTGCATCCCCTGGCCACTTTAGCATAAAAGAAAATGGCTCTTGTGCCTTTATGATTTCATTGGAAACGAAAATAGATACTACGGCTATTAGAAAGATGATTTTTTTTCTCATTATATTATCTCCTTCATTTTTAAATAACTATTGGCATTAAAGAAAATGTAATCGTATTTCTATAATTTCCATGTGTGTAACGAGATAAATTACCAATCCCCAATTTAAATACAATCAATCTTGCATTTTTAGTTGACATAGTAACTTTAAATATTTCCTGTGCCTCAGTATACAATCTAAGCCAATATGTCTTTTTGTTCGGATATGTTCTAAATTTAGTCGTGGCACCCTCTAAATTATTTTGCAAGATATAGGTTCTGGCTGTTTCAACCGCAAGATAGGTATCTTCAAGTATAAGAACACCTTCAAGTCGTCCTGGTGATTGTATCCCATGAACATAAAGAAGACCACCCTTTTGTGCATTCGTGAACATATTCAATTCAATGGCATCACTTCTATCAGCAAAGCCTTTCCCTGGAGATACCCATTCATTTCCTCCACCATATTCATCTTTTTCTAAATTCCGTGCGTAATCCTCAGGACCTGGTATTATCCTTATATTTGTAGTTAAAAGCTCTAATTGGATAATCTCCGGTATCTCCAATTGTACATCTACATCACCTTGCTGGATATCTCCTAAAGCTCTCCCGGTAATAAAAACAATGGCTACCACCCAACATAAACAAACTAATTTTTTCATCATAAATTTTCCTCCTTTTTTTCTTGTCTTTTTGTCAGACAGATCTGACCTGTCTGACAAAAGTCTGACTCTCTACTCAAATTCAATCTCTGCCTCTTTTTCGGCCAGACCGAAATCAATGTTTTTTATTTCTTGTTCAGGCAAAAGTTTAACCTCAAAATTATCTTTCGTGGTCATCTCGAAATTTTCCGGTAGTGATTTCATCTCTACCTTAATTTTAATTGTGCCGGGGATGAGGTTTGTAAATCTATATTTTCCGTTTGGGGCAATATATTTAGGGATATCATTGGCATAGATAAGAATGCTCTCGGCCGGGTTTTCATTTTCATCAAAAATTCCATTTCGGTTTTTATCTATAAAGACCACTCCACTTATTTTACCTGCCGTAACAAGAGGGAAATTCAAATAAATATCCTGAGCGCCATCCACCGCAATTATCTCTTCAGTCTTATTTTGGCAGATAACACCAATGGGTAATTCAGTCAAATCTATGGAGAAGGTATAAGTTCCTCTGGGAATATCGATAAACGATGCCTTCCCATCTTCATCAGTGGTAACCTCGACTTTAGCCTTAGCCAATTTTGCCTTTATACCTTTGAGCGGTATATCCTTTTTTTCTGAAAATTTACCATCAAAATCAATATCCTTAAAAACCCTGATTATTATCCTGCCCAATTGAAATAATTTATCCTGGTCAGGAAATTCTTTGCTGAGCGACATTATATTTGAGGTTGAGGTCCCAAACTTAATCGGTCTTTGTCTGGTATAAGATATGTTCTCATCTTTATCCTTAATCAGGGTATCTTTTTTACCGCTTGTTTTATAGGTAATTGACATATAAGAAGTAGGTTTGTTTTTATCGCGCCAGGAGAATTTTGTCATTAAGGTTATGGGTAGTTTTGGAACCTTGTAATCTAAGGTCAGGAATTTTTGGATGCGGTTATTAGGATTTTTTAAAAGATTCGATTTATTTTCTGTTTGATAATTACTATATGATAGAGAAAGATTTCGGGTAATATTCCTGCTGATTCCATAAGACATAGCGGTTGATTCTTTCTGATATAGAGGTTGGATTTTATCCTCGCTATTAGATACATCATACCGAAACCATGGTTTAAAACCATAACATCCGTATCGAATATCAATTCCCCTTTTAAACTCTAATTCCTTTTTACTCGAATTCAATGTTTGCTTGTTAGTCATTTCAACCCCAAAGCGACTGGATATAGACAACTGAGATTCAAAATCAAGATAATTTATTGTCCACCAGATACTATCCACGACATTTTTACCGGATAGCCCTGAGCTGTTACTAGACGAATGACTGTATGAAATAGAGGGAGTAATTTTTTCTAATAGTTTCCAGTTATAGCCTGCATAACCTGAGTATGAGAAGCTCGATAAAGCTAAAGAAGACAGGTTATCTTTACCTTTTTTCCGAGCAATATATCCTCCGGTGTAGAAATTTTTATCTTTAAAATCATTTTTTACTCTCCATAATGTCCCTTGCCCTATGATTGAATATTCTATTTCTGTGTTTAATCTTTTAGTTTTATATAAGTCTAACAATTTAAATGTAGGTAGATTGTTCACCATTGAATATTGCACATTGAGGCTATTTTTTTTATAATTAATTGAATTGTTCAATAACAAACCCCATTTATTCCTGCTGTCTAAATAGCATTCACCCTGAAATAAAGAAAATTTATGAAGAGGCCTCGAAAAACATAGCCCCATTGTTTGAGCATCTCCTTTATTTAATAAGAATAAACCATAAGATGTATTTGAGCCATATTCCATATTTATCTTTGTCCCAATAATTGGTGAAGTAGTGGATTTGCCTGCAAAAAACATCATTTTGGTAGTTTTTGTATTGGATTTTTTTGTCTGTCCAAAGTTAGCCCCATAGAAACTTAACTCCGGCTCTACCAATTGACTGATTCCTAAGGAGAGATTAAACAAATCCAACTCACCTGATTTATTATAGATACTTAATCTGTTATTAGTTATAGCCGGCTTTTTATTTTCTAAATCTATTTCTAAATTAGTCGTGGAGTTAAAATAGAGCTCTTTTTGTCGGCCAACTAAGTTAATATTATAAGTAGCCTTTGATAGACTTTTGGGGGACCCATCAACCTTGAATGTCCAATCCCCTTTTCCAGAGGTGGCTAAAGAAGATTTGGGATATAATGAATAAAACATAATTAATACTCCTATACAAAATATTCTTTGCATTTTATTTAGTTGGAGGTTTCAATTCCTGCCAGTCATGAAATGTATCAACCGTAATTATAGCCTTTTTCCCGAGTAGTTTTGGTTCACCATAATCAAAGGTTACTATTATTTCATACTCACCATTGGCTAATTTAAAGTAGTCTGAGGTATAATCACCTGTTTCTTCAGGTAGAATCATCCCTCCATCTAAACTTCCTTCGGCCATGATATTATTGTCTTTATCATTAATTTTAAAAATTTTAAATTTACCCAGAGGAGATGGAGCGAATAATTGAACATTGCCAAGATTTTTTAATTTTGACTTGAGTCTAATTCCTTTATCTTTTACATATTCTGATGAGAGTTGTGTTATCTGAATCTTCCTTTTCAATGTTCCTTTAACCTCAATGCCCAGAAAAGAAACGACTTGAGTAGATATTTTGATTCCTCCCCCACTTTCTCTTTTTAATGGTTGAGAGACAAAACAGACTAATCCCCAGTATCCTCCTTCAGCCTCCTTTGGGACTTCGGCCATATATCGTAATATCTTTTCCTTCCCCGGGGCAATGGTAAAACTTTCCTCTTCAAAGGTTATCCATTTACTTAATGAACGACTACAACTTCCAGGTTCAGCGAATTTACGGTCATTATTTCCCAACACCCAGTCTTTTATATCTACAGATACATATATCTCTTGCTTGCTACTATTATGGAGTTTAAATACATCACTTTTATTTTCCCCGGGGAGAATAGAGAATTTGACAATACTTGGGGAGACAGACACCGCCTCTACATTAGAAAACTGTCCACTAACCAGACCGACAAATAAACTTATTAACCAAATTACTTTTTTCACAAAAATTACCTCCTTGAAATTTTATAGGACTGATAAGAATAGGACTTATAGGACAGATAGGACTTATAAATTAAGATTGGAGAGAGAGAAGCACAAATTACCAACGGTATGTCAAGGTGACTCTACCCCTGGTCCATGCTCAGCGTATAAAAACTTGAGACAGAAATTTTGTACACCCTTTCATAATTTCTTTCAACCCTATCGTAAAGTAAATTTTCAACCCTATCGTAAAATCGTAAATTTTTACCCCTAGCGTAAATTTTTACCGATGTTTATATAATAGCAAATCTTATGCCAGGTTTTTTAATTTTTAGTTAATCTATTCTTTTCATTAAAGTTATCTACGAAATACTCGTGTTTTATAATTGAACACCTGTGTCTAATTATTGGACACTCATTTACATGAGCAAACGCAACAATTAAATTTTGGAGGGTAGAAAGAGGGTAGCAAGAAGAT
>JASEHU010000090.1 GCA_030018635.1 bacterium | reverse complement strand
TGAGCAACTCCAATGGTAGATAATAGTTAGTCTTGTTTATTTATTGCGGAAGCTCTAATACTTAATATTGTTACAAATTGCGATTTTAGAGGTAGCTTGTTTTAGTTTGAAATCTTGCGGTTAAAAAATGGAAATTAGAAATTGGAAATTCGCAAGAAATAAGCCCAATTTCTAATTTTCATTTTCTATTTTCCAATATCTTATAAAATGAAGGAGTGAAATTTAAGCTTTGGCTAAAAAAAGGGATTATTATGAAATATTAGGGATAACTAAAGGCACCAGCCAGGAAGAAATAAAAAATGCCTATCGTCGATTAGCCAAGAAATACCATCCAGATGTCAATCCACAGAACAAAAAGGAGGCAGAGGAAAAATTCAAGGAATTATCAGAGGCTTACGAGGTATTAAGTGATTCTAACAAGCGCGCCCAGTATGACCAATTTGGACATGAGGGAATAAAAAATGCATTTGGTTCAGGTGGATTTACATGGAGTAATTTTACCCATTATTCAGACATAGAGGATATTCTGGGCAATATTTTAGGCGGGGGTATATTTGGAGATTTCTTTGAAAGAGCCGGTCAGTCACAGCAAGGTAAAAGGGTTTATCGTGGAGCAAATTTAAGGTATGATTTAGAAATCAGTTTAAAGGAAGCCGCCTTTGGTTGTGAGAAGACAATTACCATTGACCGGCGTGAGGTCTGCCCTATTTGCAATGGTAGTGGTGGTAAACCAGGGGTGGGGATAAAAGAATGCCCGTCTTGTAAAGGTTCTGGTCAGGTAAGATTTGCTCAAGGGTTCTTCTCTATTGCCAAGACCTGTGATAAATGCTATGGACAGGGGACAATTATTACCACGCCTTGTGAGAGATGTTATGGAAAAGGAAAGATAGCCCGTTCTCGAACTATGACGGTTAAAATCCCAGCCGGGGTGGATACCGGCTCTCAGATTAGACTTAGGGGAGAAGGAGAGGGAGGCGGCTATGGCGGTGGGGCTGGAGATTTATATGTCGTCATTGTTGTTAAAGAAGATAAGACATTTATCCGGGAGGATACTAATCTTATCTGTGAGATACCGATAAGTTTCTCTCAATCGGCCCTGGGTACGGAAATTAAAATACCTACCGTAGATGGGGAAAAGATTAAAATGAAGGTTCCACCCGGTACTCAAACCCATAAGGTATTTCGCTTGAAAGGTAAGGGAATACCTTCATTACATGGCTATGGAAGAGGGGATTTATTTGCACGGGTAATTGTGGTAACGCCTGCTAAATTAAATGAAAGGCAACGACAACTTCTTGAGGAGTTGGGACGAATTAGTGGTGAATTAGAGTTTAAATCCGACAAAGGATTGTTTGATAAATTCAAAGATACCTTTGGGGGATAATAAGTGAAAAGTGAAAAACTAACAACTTTTGGGATGGTTCACTTTAGTGTGAAAGCTTGCGGGTAAAAGATGGAGTTGAAATTGGAAATTAGAAATTAGGGAGAGAGATTGAGGCGAGTCTACGAGTTAAGTAAAGACCTAATTTCCAAAAGAAATCACAGGAAAAACGATGAAAATGAACCATCCCCAACTTTCCACTTTTCACTTTTAATTTTTCACTTTAAAAGGAGGAACAAAATGAACAGAATTTACCTTATTGATGTTACCAATAGAGATGGTGTGCAGACGGCTAAGTTGGGGTTGGCTAAATTAGAAAAGACTTTAATCAATCTTTTACTTAACGAGATGGGAGTTCATCAGAGTGAATTTGGTTTTCCGGTGACTAACCATGAAATACACTATCTAAATGCTAATCTTGAATTGGTGGAGATGGGTGTGCTTAAACCAATTATCTTAAGCGGTTGGTGCCGGGCAATTGTCGAGGATATTGATAAGAGTTTTGAGAATGTGCCGGACCTAAAACACCTGAATATCTCTATTTCTACCTCTAAACAAATGACTGTTGGGAAATTTGGTGACCGGATAGTGCGGTCTCCAAAAGAAAGTGATAGCAAACCTAATCTAATAGAAATGATGATTAATGCCTTAGACAGGGCAAAAGAAAAAGGGATAGAAACGATAGGGGTAAATGCCGAGGATGCCTCAAGGACAGATGACGAATTTTTGATAGAATTTACTAAAGCGGCCAAGGCACACGGTGCAAACCGTATAAGATATTGTGATACATTAGGTTATGATGACCCGTTTACTGTTTATGAACGAATAAAATTATTAGCCGGAGAGGTTGGCTTACCTATTGAACTTCATTGCCATAATGATTTGGGTATGGCTGTGGCTTGCTCTGTAGCCGGGGCAAAGGGCGCTGTTGACGGTGGTGTCGATGCCTATATCAACACCTGTGTAAATGCTATGGGTGAGCGGGCGGGAAATGCCGATTTGGTTTCAGTCATATTAGCCTTACAAAAGTCAAGCGGGTTTGAAAATAAATACATTTTAGATGAACGGGTAAAACTCTCTTGTGCCTGGAAAATTGCTAATTATGCCTCAATAGCCTTTGGAGTCCCAATTCCTATAAATCAAACCGCAGTTGGGGCTAATGCCTTTGCCCATGAGTCGGGTATTCATGCCGATGGGGCATTAAAGGATAGACGAAATTATGAATTGTATGATTTTGAGGAATTAGGACGCGGTGAGCCTGAAATTATCGAGACCGGAAGAAAAATCAGCACGGGTGAGTATTCAGGAATCAAAGGCTTTCGTAATGTGGCTGATAAATTAGAGATAAAATTTAAGGACCAGGAAGAGGCATATAAAATATTGGAATTGGTCAGATATGCCAATGTGCATACCCAAAAGCCGTTAGTTGATTATGAATTGAGCTTTATTGCCCAATATCCGGATATTGCCAGAAAACTTATGACAGTTACCCCCCTGGCTACTGACCATATCAGTGGGGAGTAGGATAGGTGTCAGGTGTTAGGTAAGACATGAGCGTTCAGGTGTCAGGTATCAGCAGTCAGGTAAAGAGAAAAGTTAAAAAAGGGAAGTTTTTCTCGGATGTATCTCTCTTTACCTGACACCTGATACCTGAACGCCTACTCGATATCTACGAAAGAGAAGTGGTTTTACAATGTCAAAAATAACCATTACCCAAACCCAACGACTACAAACAAAATTATCCCCTCAACAGGAATTAAAAATAAGGATATTACAACTTTCCAACCTGCAATTAATAGATGCCATACAAGAGGAATTACTTCAAAATCCGGTTTTAGAAGAGGATGAGACCGCTAATTTACAACTTCCAACTGTTGATCTTCCCGAGCTCGAAAAAGAGAATAAACCTAAAGAAGAAATAAATTGGGAAGACTTTTTTCAGGCAAGAAATAATACATGGGAGGCTGAAGGCATTGATTTTGAATCTAACCCTATATTGGATAATCTGCCGACACCTCAGATTTCGCTGAAAGAATATCTACTGCAACAACTTCGCCTGATTCCTATTTCAGACAAAGAATATAAGATAGGGGGGTTAATTATTGACAATATTAATGGGGATGGATATTTTTTGGGTGAAATTGAGGAAATATCTAAGGAATTAAAGGTAGATAATGTTGAGATTGAGCAGGTTTTAGCTAAGATTCAGGAATTTGAGCCTACCGGTGTAGGTGCTCGTAACTTGAAGGAATGTTTGCTGATACAGGTTAGGGATTTAGGGATGGTGGATTCCCTTCTCCCAGATTTAATTAAAAATCATCTGCCGGCAATTCAAGATAAAAATTACGAACAGATTGCCCTCCAGATGAATATTTCTATAGACGAGGTTAAAGAATTGATTAAGATTATGGTTAAATCATTAGAGCCAAAGCCAACTCGGATTTATGAAAGATTTTATTCACCCCAGGTTATTCCGGAAATTATTATCTCAAAGACAGAAGAGGAAGGGTTTAATTTAGAGGTTAATGATGAGTGGGTACCGAGTTTAAGGGTTAGTTCTTATTATCAAAAATTATTGAGAGAGAAAAACTTATCTGTTGCGGAGAATGAATATATCCAGAAGAAGATAAAATCCGCCTTATTTTTTTTAGAGTGTATGGAGAAGAGGAAACAAACGCTCAGGACTGTGGCAAGGGTAATATTTGAGACACAAAAAGAGTTTCTTGATGCCGGTGAGCAAAAACTTGTGCCTATGCGGTTAGAAGATATAGCTAATGAAGTGGAGATACATTTAAGTACGGTAAGTCGTACCATTGCGAATAAATTTGTCAAGACACCGCAAGGTGTCCATCCTTTAAAATTCTTTTTTAGAGGAGGTATGCAGACTAAAGATGGAGATATTATTTCTACTCTTGCCGTCCAGGAAAAGGTAAAAGAGGTAATAGATAGAGAAGACAAACAAAATCCTTTAAGTGATAGTAAGATTGTAGAGGTTCTTGGGCAGGGGGGGCTCAAAATAGCCGTCAGGACAGTGGCTAAATATCGTGAGGAACTACGGATTCCGTCATCATATTCTCGAAAAAGTAAAGTATATGCTAAAAAGTAAAACGATTACGAGAAAGTAATACTTTTATGATTCAAGAAGGGGAATTTCGGGATACGAATTTTGCACCGACAATATAAAAATTTTATCACGAAAACAAGAAAATCATATCACGAAATTACGAAAAGATGAAAACACGAAAGGGATTTAATTTACTACCCTGAATCCTTTCTGATAACTCCTCAAATTCCATTTCGTATTTTTATTCTTTCGAAATTTCGTGATAAAAAAATTCCTTAGGAGGATTTCAGAATACGAATTACACCAGAGGTGAGGATAACCAAATGAATAAAAATGGGAAAGAACAGGGAGTAATTTTACTCTTGATTAATTCGCTGATAACGATTCTCTTTATATTAGCTATGTCTTTTTATGTGTTGGTTAAGGGAAGCCATAGTCAGGCCATTTTAGAGGATTCTTATTCTGTGGCACTGCCATTAGCAGAGGCAGGGGCAGAAAGGGCTATCTGGCATCTAACTCAAGACCCATCCTGGCGAGTAGGCTATGGAGACCCAAATGGAGATGGTGAACCATTTTATTATCCGAATTCTAATAAAAAGATGGGTGAATATTGGGTAACCCTGAATACCGTTGGACAAACATCAGAGTATTTTATTATTCGTATTACTGCATGGGCAAATGTTAAGGCACCAAGATTATTTGGTGTAGGGACAGGTCTGGGAGCGACCAAAAAGATAGAGGAATTAGTCAAGGTATATGTGAATGTCAAACCCGTAGGACCTCATTATGCTATTATGACCGGGGGGAAATTATCGCTTAATGCCAACTCTACCATTTATGGAAGTATCCGTTCAAATGGTAATATAGAAGTTGGTGCCCGCACAGATATTTATCCTGACCCTTACTATCATGACGGACGGGTTCTAACCTATAAAGATATTATGGTTAATGCAGGACTGGGACTTCATGATACGGATAGTGATTTACAGGATGTCAGGGCAAGGGGAAGTATTGTTGATCAGTCTAAGATAACAGGAACCAGCGATGGGATTTTTCAGTATGATATGACCTCAGATACAGATGAGATGATTAATAATGGTGCTATTGAGCCAGGGGCAGATGGAATTTACATCCCTAATCCGGGTATGACCGAGATTTTGAGTTTAGTTACAGAGACGCGTAATGAAACAGTAATTAATGACAATTTTTACCTCAATGGGGGGGTATATCTTTTTCCTAATGGAATTGAGTTCACGAAGAAGATTATTGGACCTGGAACAATTATTGTGACTGATAACAATAATGTGGTCTTTTCTACCCCGCTTGGGACTGAAAAAAAACCGGTTGAAATGAATATTATAGTTATAAATGGGACAGATGGAGTAATCGGGACAGGGGATATTTATTTTAATCAAAATGCCCATATCAAGGGATTAGTTTATTGCCATGATAATATTATTTCCGGGGCTAATTTTTCAGTTGCAGGGGCGGTGATAAGTTACAAGGGAGAGTTGGTCTTCTCGAGGGCACATTCACAATACACGCTCAATCCATTTTTTCCAGCTAATCCCCCTGGATTTAGTGAGTGGTGGGATCCTACAGGCAGATTGGTAGGTGGTGGAGGAAACAAATTGGTAATCCTTTCCTGGAAAGAGGTGATTTGAAGATGAAAGGGTTTATAACGGATAAAAAAGGAATAAGTTTAATAGAGGTTCTTCTGGCAGGAATTATTTTCGTTGTTATTATGATGGCTGTAATGATGGTATTTATTACCGGCTCAAAAGAGATTATTAGTGCCGGTAATTCTAATATAGCCGTTAAATTATGCCAGGAGGGATTAGAGATGATTAAAAAGATGAATCCTATAAGTATTCCCGAAGGAAGTTTTCCACCTGGCGATTCTTTTGATTTCCCGCCGGGAACCTATGGCACAATAACGGTAGGTCTAGAAAATGGAACAAGAACAGTCTCAGTGAGAAAAATTATAGATGCTGAATCTACTGGAACATCTACAAGTTATGTGGAGGTAGTGGTGAATGTTACCTGGCAAGAGGCACAAAGGGTAAGAAATCGATTCGTAGGTAGTTATCTTTGTTTGAAAAACAAATAAATATAGCCAATGGAAATTGGTATCCGTTCACGCTAATAAATTTGCCACAGAGAACACACAAGTTATTCAAACATCTTTATTTCTCTGTAACCTTTGTGACCTCTGTGGCTGAACCCTTTACGAAAATTGGTTTGTAAAGGGTTCAAGGATTCAAGTGAAGAGAAAGGCATTAATAATGAAAAAAGGTCATACTTTGATAGAGACATTAGTTAGTATTGCGGTGATGGGAATTGTCATTCTGGTTATTGTATCCTTCTTTAGCGAGGGAATAAAAGATTGGATGAAGACAATAAAAAAACCTGTAGTAAAGGCACAAGGAATAGGGAGGGAAGTGATGAGTGGCCAGGTAGGGGATAAAAGAGGTGGGATGACGAGAGAGCTCAGAAGTCTTATAGCCTTATGTAATGCTGAAAAGGGAACTATTACCTTTGTCATAGGTAATGGTGAGAGATGTACGGATATAAATTGGAATGGTCTATTTAGTAGTAATGAGGCAATCATTTTTGATGAGGATAAAAATTTTAATTATGAACAAGGGATAGATACGGTTATATATGGTTTTACACCTTCCGAAGGAACTCCAATCTTTAACTTCAATCCAGACGAAAAACATACAGATGAAGGGGCAAATAAATATAAATTTGATAGTGGTGAGAGCGTTATCAAGGATGCCAATGATAATAATCAGTATGATAGCGGAGAAACTGTTCTATCAGGTAGTTCTCCTGTTAATGGGACTAAAGTTATTCCGTTTGGTAAAACGATTACTTATTTTTTGGATACAGCCAATAGAGAAATAAAACGAGTAGAAAATGATACACAAATTAAGACAATTGGAAAGGATATTTTAGTTGATGCAGAGAACAATTCTTTTGGGTTAGAATTTAGATATTTTGGTAGTGGTACTACCGGTGGAGATGAACTTACATCATTACCACTAACATTGACCGACAGGCAGAGCGTATCTTTTATAGAGATACGGGTAACGACAGATGTCGATAATGATAAAAAGGGTGATTTTGCCTTAAAAACTAAGGTTTTTCCAAGGAAGTTCGGTTTATAGAAATGTAAGGTTTCAGTAATCAGGTGTCAGCAGTCAGGTAAGAGTATTGGAAACTCAAGTTAGTAGATGGTGTTATTAGGGTTATAGCAGTTATTAACCAAAAGTTCTCATCTTTTTAAAGTA
Organism: bacterium; assembly: GCA_030018635.1. GTDB lineage: Bacteria > UBA9089 > CG2-30-40-21 > CG2-30-40-21 > SBAY01 > SBAY01. Next base: position 22 of record JASEHU010000090.1, on the reverse strand, counting down.
AACTGCTGATAAAGGTAATATG
>JASEHU010000008.1 GCA_030018635.1 bacterium | reverse complement strand
GGGTGTGGCTATTCTTAAACGACAGGCAACCTACTGTAATCACTGAACTTATGTAAAAAAGGATTAAAGCGAAAGATCGCTTTTTGACGAGATATAAATGGGTGAAGGTAAAGTGTAAAAACTCAAGTTCAACAGAACTTGTTATTTATCGAACTTTATCCCAAATGTGATATAATGATTATCACCTATGTCATTTCGAGGAAGATAAGCATAGTCTAAGTGAAGAATCTTTTTATCTCTTAATCCTATCCCCATAGTCAATCCTTTAGTTTTATATCCAAATTCATATCCTGTTCTTAGATATACCCCTATCTTATCATCTTCTACTTCCTCTGTGATTGCATATTCTATTCCGACATGAGTTTTTATACGGTCATCTTCAGGTTTAATTAAATCTATTCCCAGAAGCATTTCATTTTTATTAAGATAAAATTTATATCCTCCACCTACTTTTATATTGAAAGGTAATGGGTCTTTCTCTTCTTTATATTTTACTTTTGAACCTAAATTTTGAATTACTACACCTAAATTCATATTTTCTGAGGCAAGTAAGAGTGCTCCAATGTCCAAGGCAAATGACTTTGCTTTTACTTCCTCGGCTAATTCACTCTGAATTGCTTTTAAGTTAATGCCAAATGATAATCCTTTGTTTAACATAAATCCATTTGATAAAATAAGCATATAATCACTTTCTGCTTTTACTTTTTTTGACCCGCCATTGAGATAATTTATTACCATATTACCTGATTGAATGGTGGCTAAATTTACGCTAAAGACACTGCGTGTCGTTATTCTTTTAGCATAGCCAAGAAACCCATAATTTGTATCTACAAAATTTGAATAAGAGGTAATAAACTCTTTATGAGGAATTAAAGATAATCCAGCGGGATTAGAGAGAATGTTATTTAGACCATTATCAGATATACCAACACCTACTTCTCCCATTCCAATTACCTTAGCACTCATAGGGAATTTGAGTATCACTAAAGCATGTGTTTTTTCTGCCTCAGCATTTTGACTAAAAATGAGCCATAATGATAAAAAAACTAAGATTTTCCTCATCGATACATTTCTCCTATTTTATAACCGCAGTCTTCTTTATTTCCTCAAAATCACCTGCATTAAAATAAACTAAATATATTCCACTGGCAACAACATTTCCATTTTCATCTTTACCTGACCAGGTAATCTGATGGTGTCCAGCAGATTGGCCTTTTGAAAGAAGGGTGTTTATGAATTCACCATATAAGGTATATATTTTAATCGTTACAAATGTATCCCGGGAAAGGGTATATTTAATAATTACCTCCTCTCCTTTTCTTGGGTTAAAGAGATTATCATAAAGCTCAAAAAATGGTTTCAGAGGGGTAGTGGCGGATGCCTCATTTGAATAACTTGATACCTTTCCATTATAAGAATTATAAACCCGGACACGATAGGAGTAAGTAGTAGTTTGATTTAATCCTTTATCTTGATACGAGGTAGTATTTGTTCCTACGGTAGTTATTGTCCCATAGTTTCCATTTATACCTGTTTTTCTTTCAATCCTGAATTCTGTCTCATCATCAGAATTGTCTTTCCACAAAAGATTTATCTTATCCCAGGCTACTGCTGTAGCACTAAGGTTAGTTGGTGTACCAGGAGATTGGTTGGAGATAGTCTTAAACCTCCAAATAGAACCATTAGTAGATGAACCCTGATTATCTTTAGCCACTATTTGCCAGTAATACCATGTTCCCGCGACTAATTGACTCACTCCATAGGTAGTTGTGCCCTGTCCACTATAAATATTAGGTGGAGGAGTAGATGTTCCAAAATAAATATCATAAGTAACGGTATCCGTGGCATCCGGATCCCCACCTACCCAACTTAAAGTTATACTACCCACAGTTTGATTAGTAGCTCCATTTGCTGGAAATGGATTACTCGGCTTGTTAGGTGGATTATTAGCTAAGGTTGGGAGTACTATAAATAATAATGACATAAGTGTTAAATTATTAATTAAGAAAATCTTTGTTTTTAGCTTCATTTTATCTTCTCTCTCCATATCATTAATTTAGATGAATTCAACTTTGCCCGAACAAGATTTATGAAAATGCTGGAAGACAACCCCCTCACCCCCTTTAGTAAGGGGGAATTTAAATGTTGTCCAAAAATAGCCACACCCAATTGATTACGGCAGCGGGCTAATCACTTCTTTATAAATTTCCGGTCTGCGATTGGCATAGAATGTCCAGATATTTCTTGACTCTTTTATCATCTCCAGATCTAAGTCTACGAGCAATATTTCATCCTCATCACCCGCCTCGGCAATTATTTCGCCCTCAGGGTCAATGACCATACTTCCACCATGAAATTTTTGCCCTTCTTCATCTCCTACCCTATTGACTCTGGCGACAAAGAGATTATTAGCGATAGCCTGGGCGCAGAGCATCTTACGCCATTTAGCCTGGAAGGTAAATGTGCAGGCAGTAGGGGCAAATATAATCTGTGCCCCTTTTAATCCTAATATTCGGCTACCTTCCGGGTAGAAATTATCCCAGCAAGTTTGAATACCCACTGTGGCAAATTTCGTCTTAAATACAGGATAGCCTAAATTCCCTAAGGTAAAATAAAACCTCTCTTCCCAGAGAGGTTGATGTGGAATATGATTTTTTCGATATTTACCAGGTATCTTTCCGTTAGAATCTATGACTACCGTAGTATTAAAATATACCCCTTCTTCTGCCTTTTCAAACATGGGGAGTATTAGAACCACTTTTTCTTTTTTGGCTACCTCACTCATTAATTGGGTTGTCTTACCTGGAATCTCCTCAGCTAAAGCAAAATTCGAGATCTCAATGTTTTTTGGAAACCAATGCAGGTTAAACATCTCTTGAAAACAAATAATATTTGTTCCTTGTGATGAGGCATTTTTTGTCAACTCAATTGCCTTGTCTAAATTTCCTTTTTTATCCTTCGTACAGCTCATTTGAATCAAGCCCACTTTAAGCACCGTTTAAATTCCTCCTGTTTTGCAAAAAACCTCTTGAAACTTATTTTACCATATTAACTTTTATATGTCAAATAAAATTTTTATTAAGGAGTAACCGCCCAGTAAACAGGGGTTAGAGATTAGGGGGCAGGGAACAGGAATCAGGAATTACCTTTTCTTCCTCTGCCCCCTAACCCCTGTTCACTGAGGCATTACGAATACATACCCATAAAAATAAATGGAATAACCCGTTAGGGATTAAGATTAAGATTCCTTGGAAATACCCTTGTAATTAATTTTACTCCATTGAAATCATCTTCATCTACTCTTCCATCCTCATCGTTATCTATTTCATCCTCTGGATCCTCTACTACCTTCCCATCCTTATCATCATCCTTATCTACCCATAAAATTATTTCTATCAATCTGATTTTATTAACATCTAATCTGGAAACAGTTCCTGTACCAATCTCTTGCCCATCTCCAGTAAAATATTTGAACTCCAATCGAGTTATGTTCTTACCAATTTTGAATGGCTCATTTAGGGTACTAATAGGGGATATTTTAGTTACAGTTCCTATTATCCATCCTTGATTATTTGAAAAATAGTATGCGTAAGATTTGATAAGTTTATAATCATCACTCAATACATCAAGGCCACTTTCCAATGTTTGGGTATATGTTCCTGTAGGATTACCGGTATCCGTAGGAGCAACTACAGGTATGGTCGGAGTTCCTTTGATAAAAGAGGTAGTAGTTGCAGAGCCGGATGTTATAAGTCTATAATCAGTTGGAGATACAGTATGACTTCCAGCAATTCCATCTATAGAATCAACAATCCCATATCCTAAAATAATCTTATCAGAATATAGAGTAACAGTAACAGTACCACTATCAATTTGCCCATCGTATATAGAGTATAATCCTCTTATGTCTTCTACCAACCCTTTTTGTATTCCAGGTTTACCCTGTAATATCTCTCTGGCTATCTGCTCTGGGTTTGTATCGACGCCTTTGGCAATATACTTCATTCCACCAAAGAAAAATGAAAAAAATGATAAAACTAAAACACACAATATACCTACACATATTAATATTTCGATTAAGGTCATTCCCTTTTTATTGCTTATTACATACATTAAAATCCATGCTCCTTTTTCTTAATGCTTTCCCTTCTCCCCAACTTGTAGTTACAGTAACCTTTTTATAATTCTGAGCATTTGTAGTTCCAGTACCATCAGCTGGATCATCAACCCAGATTATTTCTATAGTTTTTGTCCCTGTATGTTTGCCGACTTCTACAATTAAATCTTTATGGTCATGAGAAATAACGGTACAGCTCGCCGCATTATTAGGAGTGGTACAGGTAGTAAAAGTTGCCCCATAGAGTACTGGTGGGAATTTACCTGGAGGATATGGTGAATCTGTAAATGTAGCCGGACAAGGTATATCATTATACGCCATATTCTTAATTGCTTCTATTTCCTCCTGGCAGATATTGATAGCTATGGTTGCCTCTTTAGATATAATTATATTCTGCATTGTAGAATGGAGCATCGTTACTATTCCTATAATGACACATAAGAATATAGCCATTGCTACTATAAGTTCTATTAATGTTACCCCTCTTTCTTTACTTACCCCTTCCTTTTTTACCCGTTTAACCATATCTTTTTACTCCTTATATTTTTTGGAGGTAATTATTCAGGGTAAGCATTCAGGATTAAATCTTTTGCTCACGCCAGTAAATTATCTTTGCTGTTCCACCTATTTCAGCCGCATATGGTAATTTCATGTATTTCAATTGTTCATCATAGATTACCCAAACATTACCACTACCACCACCACTAACCCTTCTGCCTACAAGTTGACCATAAATACGAGCGTTGCCTTGAAATTCTATATTAGACTCAGGGGCATATATTGTTCCATAAAAACCTTGTGGCTTAAGCCTAATTTCTGCAGTGCCGGATGTACAAAGCAGGTGAAAATTGGTAGCCTTTGCATTGTTATTTTGAGTGTTCACATTACCCCAAATCTGAACATTACCGGTACAATAAAGAATTACCTTTCCATTGATGGTCAAACTTCTGTTGTTTTGTAAGTTTATTCCACTACAGGAGTATGTCCCTGTTGTTAAAGTCATATTGTCGGTTATATTACCTTTATTTTCAATGCCTTGAGGCACTTGTATTGAAGATAGTTTCATATCTTTAGTAGCTACTTTCCTTGCACCGGTAATTATGGCGGATCCACCAACGGTGATATTTTTACCTGGACCACAAGTTGCATCACCATCTATCAAAACATTACCACTCAAATTTATATTGTTATTACTGATAATATGCCCTTCATTTCCATTATTATTACTTATCCTATTAGGATTTGGTTGGCCATTAGGGTTAGTTCCCTCGGTATGGCGTCCTACACTTGAATTGTAACTATCTGTACACGGTGCACCGTTATAATCTATATTCTCTAAACTTCCTATACTACCACATAATCCTATATTATTTTTTATCTCCACCAGGCATTCTGTCTTTCTTGAAGCAGTAACTAAGCCACGAAACTGAGGTTCGGATATGCAAGTAAGTCTGTATAATCCTTTAAGCGTTTCTCCTTGACTTTCACCAGAACCTGGAGCAGACATATTTTTAAAAAAATAGATAACCCCTGAATTATTGGTATCTCCAATCATAAAGTCAGGATAGCCATCTCCATCTACATCGGCTACCCCACCACTATCAAAGTCTATGGAAAATCGGTAGGGATTTTCATATTTATACCACCATGTATCACCTCTCTTTTCTTTCGCAACCCAATTACCATCACTTGAGGTACTCCAGAAATTCCCAACTTGATTTTGAAAGGTATAAACAGGTGCAAAGTTAAAGTTGTCTCCCTCGTTTTCAAAGTAATATACCTTACCGCCATTGCCCCTATGATCCTTTTCTCTCCTATCTCCTGTATCAGCTCGCCAGTTATCTGTTCCAACGATAATATCTATATCCCCATCACCATCAAAGTCTTTTACCAACATACAATCTGCCCCTGAGGCATCTGAGTAAGCCTCTGCTGGGGTGGAGACATTACCATAATTAGGCATAACAATAGTCCCATTTGGAGTAAAGTCTCCATTACCATTATTTCTCCACAGTTTGTAATTCATATCATCATTGACACTTCCACCTATCAAATCCAGATCCCCATCCTTATCAAAGTCTCCCAGACCGGCGGTATTTGCCCATTGTGTTGTCGTCCAACCCTCGAGTGTAGAATATAGTGTAAAATTCCCATTACCATTATTCTTATATATCCTGAATCTACCATCAATATCAGGCACAACAATATCTATATCCCCATCACCGTCTATATTACCGGCAGATACGACCCTGTTCCAGAAATCAGATGAGTCATTATTGGTCGTGGTGGCAAATGTAGCCATTTTATTGAATGTTCCGTCACCATTACCTGTCCAGAGTCGGTAATCTACAGTTCTGGTATAGACCCTTCTTCCTCTATCAAACTCCGATTTATTAAGTCGCATCTCATAGGTAACTACATCCAACTTTGCATCACCATTAAAGTCAAAGGCTGGAGACATTCCTTTTATGTCATGAGGATCTGTCCATGCTCCTTGAATAGTCCTAAAGGTTGTAAAGTTGCCATCATGGGTTTCATTGGGCAGGAATTCCATCTGTCCAACCTGACCACCTACGACAAAGTCGTCGTCTCCATCTTCATCAAAATCACCACCCGAACCTGTCCAGGCCCAGGATTGAGCTAATCTATTTGTTACCTCAATCATTTCAAACTTTGCTTCTATCACAGGTACTGCACTGAACTCCCCTGTGCAAAATTCTACCTGGACACTATAGGCAGATTTACATGTAGTATGAGTTGCATTGAGACTACTGGAAGGATTATCTTTATAAGGACACCATGGATCATTACATCCATACAACATCCTGGTTGGAGTTGTAGTTCCTGGTGCATCCCAGTATGGAATCTTGTCATCATGCAACAGTACCCATATAGCACGCTCTGTGCCTGTTTCAGACAAAGGTAATCCTTTGATAAAGGCTTCATCATGTTGAGTATCCTGCACCTCCATCCTGGATATAAATAAAAATACCAGGCAAAATGACATCAGCACCACTGACATAACCAGTACTATCGCTAAAGCCATACCTTTTTCTCCAAATACTACATTTTTTATCATTTTACTCATCGACCTCCTCGTAATAAAAATTCGACCTGTTCGCAGGAGAACTTTTGGTTAATAGGTGCTATAAATCCTGTTTGCACAGGTCGTAAAAATTCAGTTTATTATAAATTATAGATTTTCTTGAGCTAACTGGACTAATTTAGCAAAGGCGACTTTATCACGGACAGCCAGATCGGCTAAGATTTTGCGATTTAGCTCCGAGCCTGCATTTTTTAAGCCCTTGATAAACTTGCTATAGGAAAGTCCATATTCTCTTACTGCGGCATTTATCCGAATAATCCAGAGAGCACGAAATTCCCTTTTTCTGACCTTGCGGTCCCGATAGGCATAGACTCCTGCCCGAATTACCGCCTCTTTAGCTAATTTATACCAGCGATGCCTGGCACCCCAGTAGCCACTGGCTAATTTCCTTATTTTATTCTTTCTTCTTCTTGTGGCAACATTAGTCGCAACTCTCATTTAATTCATACCTCCTTTGTCTTTAATGGTCGAATTCTATATCCACTTTCGGAGACAACGACAAAATTTTCTTTAAGCCGTTCCCCTATTTGTTCAATTACATTCTTTACTAATTTCACTTTTGCTGAGGATGTTTCAACAAAAGACCGAATAAGAAGAATTCCTGAAGAAATCCGTTTTTGAAAAAATATCAACTCGCCAAAATCTTTATCGTTGGTTATCAATATCCGGTTTTCTTGATTAGCAACTTTTAGTACCCGCTCATCAGTCACTCCTCTATAAGATTCTTTAATATTGATAACATCATATCCCTTTTCACGCAAGAAAATAATTATTGCTGTTTCAATATTCTCATCCGCCACAAATTTCATGCCCTTCCTCCAGCAAAAAGGACGACCTCTTCCATACCAATAGCTGCTGTAGCATATTCGAGAACCGATTGAATATCCTCCAATCTTAAATGAGGATAATCCTGTAAAATTTCATTAACTGAGATATTCTGAGATAATTTTCGCAAAATGGCTTCTACTGTAATTCGAGTCCCTTTAATTACAGGTTTACCTAACATAATATCAGGGTTTATTTCTATGCGATTTAACATCTCATTTATCACCTATTCACCTCCTCGTATAATATGTAGTAGAGAGTAGAGAGAGGATATTACTAACCTACTCTTCTTTTCTCTCTACTCTTCACCTCTTTCCCTCTTCCCTTATTTATACGGAATTAGTTTTCTAATCTTTCGTTTATCTTCGTCACTTACAAAGCCGGCTGAGCGTAAATTGCGCTTTTGGTCCATTTTTTTATTTGTAAGAAAATGTCCGGCATAGGCTTTTTCACGCTTTATCTCTCCGTTAGCCGTAACTTTAAATCTTTTTGCCGCTGATTTTTTAGTTTTTAACTTGGGCATTAATAATCCTCCTTTGTTAGGTATCAGGTATCAGGTAGGAAGGAGAAAGAAGTTTTTCTCTAACTCCTCTCTCTTTCCTAACCTGATATCTGACACCTGATACCTAAAATTACCCTTTCTTCTTAATTGGTGCTAAAACCATGATGATATGTTTACCCTCTAATCTTGGCGCTGTTTCTATGGTAGATATTTCTTTTAAATCTTCGGCTAATCTATCCAGTGCCTTTCGTCCAAATTCTGTATGTGCCATTTCTCTACCTCGAAAACTCATGGTTATTTTAACCTTATCCCCTCCCTCTAAAAATTTGTGTGCATTTTTGGACTTGAACTGATAATCATGCTCTTCGATATGAGGACGCATCATTATCTCTTTTACATGAATCACCTTTTGCTTTTTCTTTCTATCCCTCTCTTTTTTCTTCTGCTCAAAGAGATATTTACCAAAATCCATTATCTTACACACCGGCACATTGGGGTCCGGAGCTACTTCTACTAAATCTAACTCCTGTTCCATAGCCAATTCCAATGCTTTATCGAATGGCATAACCCCTATTTGCTCTCCATCGATACCTATTACTCGAACCTCTCTGGCTCGAATTCTTCTGTTAACTCTAATTGTCTTAGTAATTACACATCACCCCTTTTTTAATTAATAATTATCAATTAACAATTGATAACATACCATATCTTTATCAGAATGTCAACAAGTTTTTTCATTTATCTCTTTTATCAGGTTATCCATAACCTCTTTCAAGAAAAGTTGTCCTGAATCTACATTTCCTCTTTTACGCACAGAAACCTTTTCTGCTTCTACCTCTTTATCCCCAATAATTAACATATAGGGGACTTTATGAAGTGTTTCTGCCTCACGAATTTTGAAGCCTACCTTTTCATTTCGGCTATCTAATTTAACCCGCACCCCTTTTTCTAATAATTGTTCTTCAATCTTTTTTGCATAAGGGATATGCCGGTCGGCAATAGTCATAATCATTACTTGAATTGGACAAAGCCAGATAGGGAATGCCCCAGCATAATGTTCGATCAAGGCACCCAGAAATCGTTCAAGACTGCCTAAAACCACACGATGAATCATCACTGGTTGACATTCATTACCATCTGCCCCGGCATAGGTAACATTAAATCGTTGCGGCAGATTGAAGTCAACCTGGATAGTAGGTCCCTGCCAGGAACGTCCTATGGCATCCTTTAGTTTAATGTCAATCTTGGGGCCATAAAATACCCCTTCTCCTTCATCTATGGTATATTTTAATCCCTTATTTTCCATGGCGGTAGCCAGGGCTGATGTTGCCTCATCCCAAATCTCTGCGGTGCCGACATATTTCTGTGGACGGGTAGAAAGATAAACATCATACTCTTTAAATCCAAAGGTCGAGAGCATTGAGGAGGCAAAATCTATTACTCCACATATTTCCTCTTTAAGCTGGTCAGGCCGACAGAAGATATGGGCATCATCCTGTGTAAATCCCCGCACACGCAATAGACCATGTAATACCCCACTCCGCTCATATCGATAAACCGTGCCTAATTCAAAATATCTTATCGGTAATTCTTTATAACTCCTTGTCTGACTTTTATAGATTAAAATATGTCCTGGGCAATTCATTGGTTTAAGGACATAGGGATTTTCATCGACTTCCATAAAATACATATTGTCTTTATAATAATCACAATGGCCTGATATCTGCCATAAATCTATTTTAGCAATATGAGGGGTAATTACCTCAGAATAGCCTCTTTTTGTATGTTCCTTGCGTAAGAAACTACATATCTCCTCACGAATAATTGCCCCTTTTGGATGATAATAAATCAATCCAGGACCTACCTCGTCATAAATATCAAATATTTTTAGTTCCTTGCCAATCTTACGATGGTCTCTTCTTTTTGCCTCTTCTAATTTAAAAAGGTAGTTATCCAACTCCTCCTTTGTCTCAAAGCAAGTTCCATAGATTCTGGTGAGCATGGGATTTTTTTCATTACCACGCCAATATGCCCCGGCGATGGAGATAAGTTTAAATGCCTTAATTACTCCAGTATTTTCCACATGGGGGCCACGGCAAAGGTCAATGAATTCACCCTGTTGGTAAAGATTAACCGCATCATCCTCAATCTCATCTAAAAGCTCTACCTTGTAAATTTCATTTCTTTGTTGAAAGAATTTTTTTGCCTCATCTTTAGCCATTACCTGTTTTTCAAAAGGCAAATCGGCTTTGATAATCTCCTTCATCTTAGATTCTATTGCCGGTAAGTCTTCAGGTGAGATTGGAGAGGGCAGGTCAAAATCATAGTAAAACCCTTCCTCGATGGCCGGTCCAATGCCCAGTTTAGTTCCCGGGTAAAGCATACAAACTGCTTGTGCTATTATATGTGCGGTTGAATGTCGATATGTGTCTAAATTTCCTACCATAAATTTCTCTTTATTCTTATTCAATAGGATAAATTTGCAGAAATCTTTGTTAAAATAGATTAAGAACCTCTCCAAAAAACAATGGGAGGTTCAACCTTTAGGGAAAAACATGCCGAACAAGTTCGGAACTTTCAACTTTTATTATAGGCTCTTTTTATTTTATAAAAATAAGAATACGAATAACTCTTCTTAGATTCATAAACGAAGATAAACTGAGAAAGAAAATCTACTCCTAAAATGCAATGGTTGATTTGATTCGATATTCGCAAATCACACATCGCTGAATATGTATCTAAATATATCGTTACAGTTCTTATGTATCCCATAATGGGCTGTTCTGAAGCAGTCTTTACAATTTTGTAGGGGTTTTCTGAAAGAACAAATCCCCATTCTTGCGCAGTTGTTTGAGGAATTAAAGTAACATCACTACCCGTATCTACAAGAAAAGGAGTTTCCCCTAACTCTTTCCTTTTTTTGATATTATCAGTCCACCATTCAATAACTAAATCTTTGGCGAAAGGTCTTTTACTACCTTTTTTCTCGCTTATCTTTTCTTCGTTGAATATTCCATTATATAAATGATGTTCACTCATTTTTGTTATTCTCCTTTTTAGTGTTTTAAAAACTTTAATCAACACCAATAATAAATGGTTCTTTATCCAGGTTTTTAGCCTTAATATTTTGTCTTAAACTAATAATATCAGGTGCTGCAGTAATTATTTCACCTGTATCTACTACAGCTATATACTGTCCTGCATATTTTCCTCTAAAATCTTTACGATGTTTAAACATCCATTCCTCGTCAATATATTTCCTTTCTTGTTCTCGTCTTTCAATCTCTTTAAGTCGAGATACTGCACTATCTACTACTTTCGCAATAGATTTTCCCTTTTTCCCCTTAACTATATAATCGTATCCACCATGTCGCATACATCTTACACAGTCTTCATACTCAGGCCAACCAGTAAAGACAATCTTAATGCTCTTGCCACATTTATCAGCATATTCTGTTAATGATAATAAGCCGAGGAGTTCCACACCACTTTTTTCTTCCTCTAATTTTACATCTATTATCATTACATCAAATGGTTGCATATCCTCTTTTTGTTCTATCTCCGTTAAGAGTTTAATTGCCTCCTTTTCAGTTCCTACACCTGTTACCTCAAACTCATAATCTTTATTCGTTTCAAATTCAAATTTAATTGCCTCTAACATTATCCTTTCATCCTCTATTATCAAAACAGTCTTCTTAGACATTAACATTACCTCCTTTATAAATTGGCAGAGTAATCTCAAATCTTACTCCTTTTCCTTCTTCCCCATTTTCTTCTATCTTTCCTTTATGCAAGGTTATGATTTGTTTAGCAATAGTAAGTCCCAAGCCTGCACCTCCTAGAGTAGTAGTAAAGAATGGGGCAAAAATTTTATCCTTATATTTCTGTGGGACACCAGGTCCATTATCCCCATAAATTAGCTTTATTGCTTTAGATTCTTCATCACTAATCATTACAAGTTCTATCTGTAATTCTTCTTCTTTCATCTTTTTAGAATCTCTTACAAAAGAGTTGAAGACCTCCTTAATTTTATCCAAATTGACTTTTATCTTTACTTCTTCTTTCACCTTGCTGACAATTTCTATTAATACCTCTGGAAAGCTACTTCTTAAATACTCGTAGATAGCCTTTATAACATCTTTTGCTACTTGAATATCTAACTTAATCTCTTGTGGTTTAACAAAATCCTCATATTCTGATATAATATTCATTGCTGACTGAAAAGATTCTAATGCCTTTTCAGCTGCATAATTGAGATTGGTTTTATCCACATTCTCTTTATTCTCTTTAATATATGAGAGGTATGACTCAGCTACTGGTAGGATTGAACGCAATCTATGCGATACACTCATAATTATCATTTTAGATGCGTCTTGAATACTCCTTTGTCTTTCTTGAGATATTTGGTCAATTTTAATAGAGATAGCTGCAATTATAGCCAGGTAATAAAATATCTCTGCTTCTTCTTCTGTGAAAAATGGGTCAGGATGAGAATCATCGGTCACCTTATTATCTGCTTTGATTACCCCAATAATCTGATTACCTATTTGAAGAGGGGCACCAATAAATGAATTACACCTTTTTTTAGATTTATCAGGATAGTTAATAGGATCATACTCACCCCTATGTTGAGGGTGGCTTTCAAGTTCCTCATTAAACTTAATATTCATCTTTTCACCTGTTTTGGCTATCCAGGCAGTCAAACCTACTTTTTTAGCTTCATTTGGGTCAAAAGACAGGTTATATTCATATTTAACACCGGCGTCTTGTGCCTTCCGTCTATCATAATATTCAATACCTTCTGCCAATCTCAGTTTATTCCCTTCTACGATCCAAATAGAAGGTGCTTCTGCATTAGAGATTTCCTTAAATATTTCTACTATTTTTCGCAATTTTCCTTCAAGGGTAATCTCTTCTGCTAATACATCTATGATACTTCCTATCTCTTTATTAAGAATATTTTGTCTTTGTTGAGATATAGAGATAGCTTTACTGGCTATATTAGCTAATTCCTTAAATATTGTAATTTCAGTCTCAGAGAATGTTATATTTCCCTTTTCTTTATCTTCATCTATTGCTACTTTGAAAATCCCAAAGGTTTCTTTTTTATTATCAGGGTTAATTAGGGGAAACCCAGCCCATTCCTTTGCTCTTGCTCTTTCATGGACATATTTACCTAAAAAGGCAGGATGTTTTTCAATCTCCTCAATTGATTTAAGATGAAGCCCTTTTTTAGTTAGGAAGACATAGGTAGTCAACCCAATCCTGGGTTTGTTAGGGTCATTTCCTACTTCATAAGAAGCAGTGAATCTATAATCTGGAGTATATCCCTTTTCTGCACGCATTACTAATGAGTCTTTAGTCTTGTCATAGAGAAGTATCGCTCCTCTTGAAGCATTTGCTGATGATACACAAATCTTTACTATTCGTTGTAGAAGTATATCTATATCTCTAACTTCAACTAAGGCAATAGATGCTTCTTTTAAGGCAGAAATAATTTCCTGCTCTCGGATAGCCACTTTCAAACCTCCTGTTTTGTTTTATTTGAACGCTACCATAATTCTGGTGGGCGGTACTGGATTCGAACCAGTGACCTCTTGCATGTCACGCAAGCACTCTAACCAACTGAGCTAACCGCCCGGTTATAATTATCAATTATCAATTGATAATTCTATCTTATCACCTTATTCATATTGTTAGCTACTTTTTTAATGATAGAATGGTCTTTAATCATTAAAATTACAAGTAAGATTAAAACCCCTATTTCAAATATTGTCTTTATTAATTCCATTTCTTCCATCTTTATCAAATAATTTTTTTAATAAGTACTCATTTTTTGCAGAACTCTATAGTTCCTCTTATTAATTTTTGGAGGCGACGATCGGATTCGAACCGATGAATAAAGGTTTTGCAGACCTCTGCCTTACCACTTGGCTACGCCGCCTAACGGTTTCTAATCGTCTTTCAAATTTAAGTATTTTGTCCCCAAAATTTTGTTACCATTAGGTCTTAGAATATGACCATTTAATCCGTATTTATCATAACAATCAAAAACACATTTACAGAATTTAATCATTTTTGCATCATTATTTTCTACAGCATTTTCATACATTTTGATAAAATATCGTTTTCCTGCTTCTGTTTGAGAGTAATTCTTCTTTAGTAAATTGTGTTCCGTGCATAAAGTTTGACCATTTTCTATCTCATTGGCACCGCCCTTATCTTTGGGCATTCTATGGTCAACTACTAATTCAACTCCATCTTCTTTGGCTCTTCCGCAAACAACACAACGATAATTATCTCGTTTGAGAATGGCTTTTTTTGTTTTTTCATCAAAATCGAACAATTCAATGTGATGAACATAATCTGGATCATATTTGTAAACACCTTTTCTGACTTTTATGAGTTTTCCTTGTTGATGAAGCATTCTTATAGCTCGCCAGGGATCTCTTGGTGGTGTTTCGTGTTCTTCTAACCATTTTTCTGTTACCCAATCCACAACAGGACCATGCTCGAATTCTTCATTAGGATGATTTTCAAAATATCCCAATATCAAATCCGTTAATGTTTTTGACACTTTTTACTCCTTACACTGTTTCAAATAAATTTGCTTGATTAATTTTTGCTTCTTCTAAAAGTCTTTTATATGCAAGTTCACAATACGCTTTATCAACATCAAATCCAACTGCTTTTCTATTATATAGATAAGCAGCTATTAAAGTAGTTCCGCTTCCCATAAATGGATCTAATATAATATCTCCCACAAAACTAAAAAGTTTTATACATCTTTTTGGTAATTCAATAGGAAATGGTGCCGGATGTCCAACTCTTTTTTTACTCTCCCCCTGAAATGTCCAAAGTCCACTCGTCCATTCCATAAATTCTTCTTTTGTTATATCAGATTGTTTGCTGCCGCTTGTTTTTTTCCACTTTTTTTTATATAAAATTACGATTAGTTCTACAGGAGCAATTACATAGGGAGCACTTGCTTGCATCCAAGAACCCCACGCTGTTCTACGAGAAATATTTCCTTCATTCCAAATAATTGTAGAATGATATTTAAATCCAATTTTTTTGGCAATTGTTGTTAGATCTGCCCCAACACTTTGTTGCCCACCTTTATTTTTGTCTAATGGGATATTCAAACAGAATCTACCATCATCCTTTAACCATTCAAAACAGCGTGTCATCCATTTTTCACTAAATTCAAGATACTTCTCATAAGATAGTTTATCATCACTTGAGTTATATTTTATATCAACATTGTAGGGCGGAGAAGTCACTATCAAGTCAATTGCTTTGTCCTTTCCATATGTTGTAGTAATAACATCATCATTTATGATCTTTAATTTGTCATTTTTAAAAAATACTTTATCATCCAAGGTTAATTTCACCCCTTTAAATAACCCATCTCTTTTTTAAAATTAAGGGCGACATTTCATCTGACTGATCTCGCTGTTTCTCTTTTAGTCCTCTTTATTTCTTTTTCCTGTTCCTTTATCCTCTTCCAATGGGCAATAACCTCTTCTGAATTTTCAAACTTTAAATCGCCAAAGACATGTGGGTGTCGGCGAGTAAGTTTCTCGCAGGCACAGGTTAAAACATCCTGGATATCAAACAGCCCCTGTTCCTTTGCCAATTGTGATTGCATAACCACCTGCATTAAAACATCACCCAATTCCTCCTTTAACCCTTCCATATCTTCCTTCTCAATAGCCTCGATAACCTCGAATGCCTCTTCGATTAAAAAAGGTTTAAGCGATTGGAGTGTTTGTTCCTTATCCCATGGACAACCATCTTCTGCCCGCAATTTAGCAATTATATTTACTAATCTTATAAATTGGTCATCCATAACGAGGCAAGCCTCTCTTTATTTTGCACTTTTCTCTTTTTCGGTTTTCCCGCCAATCAACGCTAGATTCTTAGTAATCTTAGCCTCTTTTTTTAATCCTTCTACCCACTGATTAAACATTCCTCGAACGCGGGAGTCATCCTTGCGCATAATTTGTTTAAGTTGGTGTTTGATCTCATTAAATGATTTTCCCTGGAATGCTTGAGGTAATTGAGTTTGATGAGCATGATAGAACTCCTCTGCCTCTTTATCACTCACCATCTTATCGTAGATTTTAATCCTGATCAACTCTTCCATAAGCATTTGATTTCTAACCCATTTCAACCTTTCTTGAATTTCTTTTTTGCGATGTATCCCTGTCTTTATTGCCTCTTGAATCATTAATTTCTCAGTAATCATCCTGTCTAAAAGTTCCTCTTTCTGTTCTGGCGTAGAAAACATTGGGCGATATGCAGATGGAAGATTATTCAGTTGTTCTTCGAATTCTTTGATGGTAATAGCCTCTCCCCTCACACTGGCTAAAGTTGGTGATTTATCTGCACAACCGGTTGCCCCCAAACCTAAACAAAGTAAAATAATAAAGTAACTACATTTCATGCTTGATTCCTCCTTTTAAGATATTCTGTAGACATTCAAGTATTACTTGGACAGGTCAAATAGGTTAAACCTGTCTGACCAATACCTGAATACTTATAATATTTTATCATATCTTTTGTAAAAAATCAAGTAATTTCTTTTTTATTTTTAAAACTTCCAATTATTGAGGTTTAATTTCTAATGGGTAGTTTTTTCTCCCACTCCTGATAATAAATTTCCTCTGTTTGCTCAACTAAAATCTTTTCCTGGAATTTTTCCTGAACAAGTTTTTGAGCTTCAGAGCCGATAGAATCACATCTTGCCTTATCCTTTAGTAACTTAACTAACACCTCTGCCATTGCCTGGGTATCTTTTGGTTTAACTAAATAGCCTGTTTTTCCATCTTCTATTATTTCTGGTATGACGCCGACGGTTGTGCTGACGATAGGTTTGCCACAGGCCATAAATTCAAATGTCACCCGGCTATTTGCCTCAGAGCCAATGGAAGCAATTACTCCGATATCGATGATTGATAGCATTTCAGGAAGATTCACCCATTTATTTATAACAATTGTTTCTTCTTTAACGCCACAGTTTTCAGCCATTGTTAAAATTTCCTCTGTAGAGAATTCTCCTTCATACCCAATAACCAAAAATTTTACCCTGCCTGCTGCTTCCTGACCATTAACCTCTGTTTTTACCTTTCCCGCCGCTTCGAAAAAGTAAGGATAACCCTTTATCGGGTCAAATCGGGCAATAATCCCGATGACCTCTGCATCACTTTCTATGCCCAGACTTTCTTTAAGGGCTAAATCAGGCATATCTAATTTAATATTTTCCGTATCAATTCCACCATAAATAAGCAAGTAATGGGATTCCTTACCCTTGAGATGTTTCAGGCATTTCTCACGCATGAATTTAGAGGTAACAATCACCTTATCTGCTAATGTATTGTGCAGGTATCTGTTTAATGGGTGTCCTTTGGGAGTCATAAAGGTGCCACGGGTGCGAATTAAGGCAATGGGTCGTTTAGCCAATTTAGCGGCTAAGCAAGAGATAACAAAACCGTAAGACTCATGTACATTTAAAACATCAATCTCCTTTTCTTCCAATAGTCGAACCATCTTCCTCAACTCATCAAAAAGATAAAATGGGTTATAGTGATTTAGCCGCAAATCAGTAACTATGGGTAGGTTTTCAGCCTCTGCCCGTTTAATCAAAAAGCTGCCTGGCAAAGTAGCTATTATCACCTTATGCCCTTTTGCCTTCAAACCTTTTGATAGTCCTAAGGCATATTCGCTAATGGCATGCCACCAGGGGCTATTAATTACCTGTAGGATATTTAATTTCTTTCTATTCATTTTGCCATTTCCTTTAAACAAGAGTATTTAATGTATCTTTTAACATAATTTTTGCTTTCTATCCGATTTGATTTACTATATGGAATCCATTAATTAAGTTGACATAAAAAATGGAGATGGTTTATTTTTATCGTTTTTCCTGCGATTTCCTCTGGAAATTAGAAATTAGAAATTGGGGGTATAGATACGATTTTCTTCTCTTTCCCTAATTTCTATTTTCCAATTTCCATTTTCTAACTGCAATCTTTCAAACAAAAGTAAATCGTCCCTTTATGTCAAATTATTTATCGGATTGCATATACTTTTAGAGTATATCTTGTCTGGCTATATTTGTCAAGAGGTTTTTAAATAATGAGTGCGGATTGTAAATATGGGTAGATTTTTATGGCTCATCACGAATTATTGTGG
>JASEHU010000089.1 GCA_030018635.1 bacterium | reverse complement strand
ATCTTATTGAGCGTCTCTGAAAATTTGTCAACTAACTTTTGCACGAAAAGTAATTAATTGTGGTAATCACAATATAACATTCGATATTTTTGCTTGACAATCAATCTCTTTTATGGTATAATTATTCCAAAAGGAGGTTGATAATATGGCTTATAGGAAAATCACTGGTGAGTTTAAATTGGAGGTAGTTAAAGAGTATTGGTCAACATCGAATGTTTCTCAAACTGCCAGAAAATATGCGGTTAGCAGAGATGTAGTTTATGAATGGTCAGATTTTGCACAAAAGGCTATTTTGGAAAGTTTTGCTAATTCAACACCAGGCAAACGAACTGTTAGTCTTGTGGAAGAGACCAAGAACCTAAGAGAACAACTAACAGAATTGTCGAATACTTATCGTAGATTATCACAAAAACTTGGAGAGGCTACTTTTCCATCAGAAGTGGTTTCAAATTGCCGAAAATGCAACTCTGAAAATATTTGGAAGAATGGTAAAGTTTACACTAAAAGTCATGGGTTACGACAAAGAATTTCCTGTCGAGTCTGTTCATTTTCAGTTTATATAGCAATAAAAAAAACGCTATAGGTGTCTGTGTTGAATATCAACAGGAAGAAGATGTCAGGGATGATTTTCAGTTAACCCAGGAGAATGAATCTTCAGGGGTAGATTGTCAGGAAGAGAGACTGATAGAAAAGGCTATCTGTGTAGAGGGGATTGAATGTAGGTTAGATGATTTTAACGATTTTCTTCCGACAGGATTTCTGGCACTTTTAATCCAGTTTGCTTTAAATATTGGCTATTTTGATGTTTTTGATGAGCATGTTGACATTGGAATGAAGGAGGTTAGGTTTTCGGTTTTAAACAAGATCCAAACTATAATCTCTTCAGTTGCTGTTGGATGTAATCATATTAAAGAAATAAATCATAAGCTTGTGCCATATTCAACAGTAGCAAATTTATTAGGGATGGAGAGATTCCCTGATCAATCTCAAATTAATCGTTTATTGAGAAGGATAGGTTTAAAAGATGTTTTAGACCTTGAGAGGAGTCTTGAGATTAATATAGGGCGTTATATTCTTAATGAACTTCCAGAGAAGATAGACATAGATATTGATAGTACAGGTTTAGTAGTTTTGGGAGATACATATGAGTTTAGTCAGAAGGGATATTTTCCTAATAAGCGAGGTAAGGAAGGATATCAACTTACATTAGCATCAAGCAGTAGTTTCCCCAAATTCATTTTAGGGTATATTCTTGATCCTGGTAATATTCCACCTGGGGCTCGACTTTGGGACATTATCTATCAAGTAGAGAATGTGTTAGGTGATCTTTGTCGGATTGGAATAATTAGAGCAGATGGTATTCATGGAATTGGTCAAGATATAGAGGGACTCCTTGAGCATGGATTTAGCTTTTGCATTAAAGGTAAAGATCCTCGAACAGCCCAACGGTTTGCCAGAGATTTATGTTACGAAGATTGGTATCCTATTGATTATCTTACACGAGTAGCTGAAGGAGGAATAAGAGAAATTCCTAATTGTAAGTATCCTACCAGGGTGATTCTTATAGAAGAAATTACCGGTAAAGGAAAGAAGGGATATAGACATCTTTATACTGATATTCCCACTTCATCAATGGATGAGGTGGAAACTTATACTTACTACAAAGAGCGGCAGGATATAGAAGCTACAATTAAATTCGACAGAAATGGTTTTAATATCGGCAATCTACGAACCAGAAAGTTTTATGGAATAGAGGGATTCTTATCCTTATCTTTTATGACTCAGAATCTAATAAATCTGTTTAGAAAGAAGGTTCTATCCCAAACAGGACTTGAGAAGTTAGGGATGCAAGAATTGGTTGAGATACTTATGGATATACCTGCTAAGTGTTCCATATCAGATAATCAATTAAAACTTGCTTTTCCTATGCATCATAATTTATCCAGAGCCTTCTTTGAAGAAAAAAAGAGAGAATAGTTGGCTATACTTTTAATTTCGTGCAAAAGTTAGTTGTCAACTATTATTTTCACGCTACGATAAAATATTCGTAGCTACATTGGAGGTTTAAGGCTGTAACTCGCCCATCTTTAAAGGGAATTTGTTAATGGTAGGGGGGAAGCTCCGCTACAACTACATTCACCGCAGGCAGTAAGACAGGCACGGTAGAAATTACGGCTGAGGCACAAGGTAAAAGAGGAACTGTTACGGTAACCGTTACCCCGGGACCGATTGCGAAGTTGCTATTTGTGCCACCAACAGCAGGGACTTTAACCGTAGGTATACCGGAGTCAATGAATGTACAGACCCGGGATGAATTTGATAACCCAAGCCCTGGAAATACAACAATTATTGTTCGTGGTGATGAGCAATCTAAGTTTGCCGAGAATTTTTCAGATGTCTGGACCACCTCCGGCACATTCACCATGACAGGCACAAGTAATCTAACCTTCTTCTTCAAGCAAAACGGCACGCTCACACCCGTCACATCAGTAATCATTACCGCTGCCATTGCAGGAACATCTACCTCTGCCACGCATTCGGTTACCATTCTATTGTTAGGCAGTAGTAGTTCTGGAACGGTCGTTGCTGATGATGGTAAGACACAAGTAGAGGTGGGAACCGGTAGTTTAACCGGCGCAGGCTATATTGAGATAGACACCTCTGGCACTTCTACGGCCAACATAGTTCTTGCCGGCAATGCGAAGGACGATGCAGACCCGAGGATAAACCGCGTAGAAGGGACATTACGACGGTTCGAGATTCATAATGCAACGATTACTACCGTGCGTATCTTCATCCCCTATCAAGACAGCAATCCTGCTGATGGTTATGTAGATGGAGTAACGTCACCAATGCTGGTAAGCTCCTTAGCCATTTATCATCTGGTAGGAACAGGAGCAGGTGCATTTTGGAAAAAGGTTGAACCTTCCATAATTGATACAACAAATCATGTTGTTTATGCCGATGTCTCGCATTTCTCATTTTATTGTCTGATGGGAACTGGGTTTGAGCAAAATCTTGAGAAGGCGTTGGTCTATCCTAATCCGTATTATGCAGACAAGCATGCAGGAATTGGGATAACCTTTGATAAACTCAGCCTGGACTCGACCATTTCAATCTTCACCATAGCCGGCGAGTTAGTCTGTGAAACGAAAGTAACCAGCTCACGCATGGGCTGGGATGCCCGCAACTCTGCCGGTGAAAAGGTAGCCTCAGGCATCTACATCTACCTCATCAAAGACCCCAGTGGGAATAAGAAGGTTGGTAAATTGGGTGTAATTAAATAGTGAGGGAATAACCTCTTTTTAGCCACGAAGACACAAAGGCACTAAAATTCACTAAAAATTTCCTTTTGTGGAATTTTATGTTTTGGTGATTTTGTGGCCTATCTTTATCTTATCATCTCGGTAATCTTAAAAGTTGGGGAATTTCTGGCTTATGTAATTTTTGATTGACAAAAATGATTATTTCTTTTATAATATAGCAGGTGATGAATAATTCTGATATAAAACCATGGATTCAACTAAATATGATTTCGGGAATAGGGCCATTAAGGTTTATTACCCTTTTGAAACATTTTGGCAGTCCACAAGCCATTTTGTCGGCTAATGCCTTGAATTTAAGCCAGGTAAGGGGAATAGGTCCTCAACTCGCCCAACGGATAGTTGATGAAAAAGATAAGGTAAAGGTTGATGCGGAATTAGAGAAGGTTGAAAAAGAAGGGGCAACCATTTTAACCTTAGATAGTGAAGACTATCCTCAAAACCTCAAGTCTATCTACGACCCACCGCCTGTCCTTTATGTCCAGGGTAAATTACAGCCAACCGACCGATTATCTATTGCTATGGTTGGTTCTAGGTCGGCTACTACTTATGGTAAAACCACAGCCGAGCGACTGGCCGCGGAGTTAGTGCAGGCAGGTTTTACTATCATTAGTGGCTTAGCCCGTGGTATTGATGTTGCTTCTCACCGCAGTGCCATAGATTCTAAGGGAAGAACCATTGCTGTTTTAGGTTGTGGAATAGATATTATCTATCCACCGGAAAATAAAAAATTATTTTATGAAATCATAGAACATGGGGCAATCATAACTGAATTTCCAATAGGCACACCACCTGAAAAATTCAATTTCCCACAGCGCAATCGTCTCATCAGTGGATTATCATTAGGTACGGTTATTGTTGAGGCGCCTCTCAAAAGTGGGGCACTGATTACGGCTGATTGTGCCTTAGAGCAAAATCGAGAGGTATTTGCCGTCCCGGGTTCAGTCGGAAGCAGATTGAGTAAAGGAACCCATCAGTTAATCAAACAAGGGGCCAAATTAACTGAATCTGCCGAGGATATAATCGAAGAACTTGAATTATTTAGTGATGCCTTAAAAAAAATCCCACAAGTAAAAAAAAATACTGAAATAGCCCTCTCTACCGATGAAGATAAACTATATCAATTCATCTCTTCCAACGAACCACAACATATCGATACCATTTCTTGTTTATCCCAGATGACTGCCGCCCAGGTAGCCGGTGTTTTAATTCAACTTGAGATTAAAGGTGTGATTAAACAGTTGATGGGTAAAAGATTTATCCGTTGTTGAAAGATATAGTTATAAATTATGAATTATGAATTATGAATTATGAATTAAAATTCCTCAATTTATAATTCATAATTCATAATTCATAATTATACTATTACCCTTCTTCCTCTTGAACAACCCGTAGAACATCTTCTAATGTAGTCAGTCCTCGTTGGACCTTTTGAAAGCCATCATCATACATCGGTTTCATCCCTAATTTAATTGAGCATTCTTTTATTTTATTGGCATTAGTCTTCTGAAGAATTAAGTCCCGAATTTCATCATTTACAATCAATAGCTCAAATATTCCAGTTCTTCCTTTAAACCCGGAATAATTGCAGTTTTCACAACCTCGTCCTTTAAAAAGTGTTTTTGAGTGAAATTCCTTGACTAATTCTGGTTTGGGCAGGTATTCCTCTCTACATTCCGGGCAAACAAGTCGGACCAATCGCTGGGCTAAGATTCCAATTACAGATGAAGAGATTAAAAAATCTTCTATGCCCATGTCATGAAGTCTGGTAATAGCACTTGCGGCATCATTGGTATGTAAGGTAGAGAATACCAGATGTCCGGTTAAAGCCGATTGAACCGCTACCTCAGCTGTCTCTAAATCCCGTATTTCTCCAACCATCATAATATCCGGGTCCTGCCGTAACATAGACCGCAGCCCTTGAGCAAAGCTAAAATTTATCTTGGGCTTTACCTGTAATTGATTTATCCGCTTTAATTGGTATTCTATGGGGTCCTCAATGGTAATAATCTTTTTTTCAGTAGAGTTGATTTCATTTAAAGCGGCATAAAGTGTAGTAGTTTTTCCAGAACCTGTAGGACCTGTAACTAATATAATTCCATTTGATTTATTAATTAATTTTCTGAATTGAGCCAGAACTAACTCCTCAAATCCCAATTCATCTAATCCTATCAGAACAGTTTCTTTCTCTAAAATTCTAATAACTAAACTTTCTCCATAAAGTGTAGGAAGTGTTGACACACGCATATCAATTTGCTTTCCCCCAACCTTAAGTTGAATGCGTCCATCCTGTGGTAATCGTCGCTCGGCAATATTCATCTCTGCCATAAGTTTAATTCTCGAAACAATAGCAGGATAAAGCCATTTAGGGGGTGGAGCGGTATCATACAAAACACCATCTATTCTATATCTAACTACTGCCTCGTTCTCAAAAGGCTCAATATGAATATCACTGGCTCTTTTCTTGATAGCCTCCATAATGATTACATTTACTAATTTAATTACAGGTGCTTCGTGAGCTAAACTTTCTAAATCAGTTGTTACCTCTTTACTTTCGTCTATGTCTCCCACCTTTTTTTCTGTCATTGTGGAAATAATATCTTGAACTGTTTGTGACCTAGCACCATAATATTTTTGTAATGCCTGGTCAATTTCTTCTGGAGAGGTTAAAACTATCTCTATTTGACAGCCTAATAAAAGTCCGATGTCATCAAGTGTATGGAGGTCTAATGGGTCTGCCGTAGCAATGGTTAGGGTATTATTGTCCATCTTAACAGGAATTACCTGGTATCGATTGACAAATTTTGCCGGTAATTTTTGAATTACCTCTTGAGGTATCTCCGTCTCTAAAATATTTATCATTGGAATTTCCTTGATTAAATCCAGTATCAGGTGTCAGTTAGAGGTTAGAAGTTAGAAGTTAGAAAAGAAGCATCTTTAACCTCCTTCCTCTAACTGCTAACCTCTAACTTCTTCCTAACACCTGATACCTGTAATTTCATTCCTATAGCCAATATATCGCTTCTTTTCAAATCATTTAATTCACAAATAGTTGCACTACTAACTCCATATTTGGCGGCAATTTTCCATAATGTATCGCCTGGTTTAACTACATGGATTGTCAAGGGGATTTTTGGGTCTGTAAGAGGTAACACCTCTGTCAGAGGCTTTGAAGAAGTTGGGGTTGAGATTTTCATAGAAGACCGAGGTAGCACCTTTATCAAGAGTTTGGCTTTTTGAATAGATTTCGAGGTGGCACCTTTTGTAGGAGATTTCAATGACTGAACATTCCATTTATGGGTTTTGATAGTATAACTAAGAAGTAAATCTGGCGATTTTAAATTGTAATGCGACTCTAATGATGAATTTGAGGTAGCACCTCTGGCAGCCGCCTTCACCGGATCAACCAATATATCCAGGATAGGATAATTCAAAGAAACAAAAAGATAAAAAATGGCCCCGGCACTAATAAAAAATTCACTTCTATTCATTATTATTCTCCAATTCAACTTATTCATTCTTTATATCGGCATTTTTCCGATTTTACTTTAATAAGGGATGGGGGGCAGACCCAATATTACCTTGACAAATCATAAATATCATGCTATTATTATAATATGATAGAGGTTTTTATTCAAGTAGTTATATTTATCGCCGGGGCACTGTTGGGGAGTTTTTTTAATGTTTGTATTTATCGTCTGCCAATACAGGAGTCGATTATCATCCCTCCTTCCCACTGCCCAAATTGTAAAACAAGGATAAAGATATGGGAAAATATCCCTATTCTAAGTTATATTATTCTCAAAGGTAAATGTCGGTCTTGTGAGGTGAAAATCCCCCTAAGATACCTGATAGTAGAAATCTTGACCCCTGTTTTATTCCTTTTGTTATGGCATACTTATGGCTATTCTTATGAGTTTGGTATCTATCTTTTATTTATCTCTATCCTTATAATTATTACCTTTATAGATTTTGAACATCAATTAATTCTCAATATTATAACCTATCCTATGTTCTTTATCGGCTTGTTAATAAATTTTTTAAAAGGGACATTCTTTAACTCATTGATAGCCGGCTTAATTGGCGGAGGGATTATTTTTTTAATTGTAGTTATCAGCCCATTCATATTTAAGAAGGAAGGGATGGGTGGAGGTGATTTTAAATTAGCCGCCGTGATTGGTGTCTTTTTGGCTAATGGGCAAAACACCTTAATAAGTTTATTTTTAGCCTCTTTTTTAGGTTCTTTGGTTGGGGTAACATTAATTTTATTGGGCAAAAAAAAATTTGGCGAATATATCCCTTTTGGCCCCTATTTGACCTCTGGGGCAGTAATTGTTCTGTTTTGGGGAAAGAATATTATGGAATGGTGTGTTAAACGATTATAGCCTAATTAACGACATTTTCATTCTCCCTATATAAATTCGACCTGTGCAATCGACATTTATTGACAATTTGTAAGAATTTAGGTAAAATGT
>JASEHU010000088.1 GCA_030018635.1 bacterium | reverse complement strand
GGCAAGAATGATTACTTTATTGATCTGCTTTTCTTTCATAGAGGGCTACGCTGTCTGGTGATGATTGAACTAAAGATTGATGATTTCAAGCCAGAATATCTGGGCAAACTGAACTTTTACCTTGAGGCGCTGGATCGGGATGTCAGAAAACCAGATGAAAACCCCAGCGTAGGTATAATCCTTTGTAAATCTAAAGACGATGAGGTCGTGGAATACGCTCTCAGCCGCAATCTTTCGCCTGCACTGGTTGCTGAATACAAGACAAAACTTATACCTAAAAAAGTTTTGCAGAAAAAATTGCATGAATTATTTCTTTTAGAAGAACAGGGAAAGGAATAGTTGATTTTAGAGTAAAATTTAAAAACAAAAAAGGTGTAATAAAAAATTGGATAATAACCTAATTTTGCAATTGAGTTTTTTAGTTATTCTTTTAGGATTATCTGCCTTTTTCTCAGGGGCAGAGGCAACCCTTTTTGCCCTGTCAAAATTAAAGATAAAACAACTAAGAACTACCTGCCAGACAAAAATCT
Source organism: bacterium (assembly GCA_030018635.1). Taxonomy (GTDB): domain Bacteria; phylum UBA9089; class CG2-30-40-21; order CG2-30-40-21; family SBAY01; genus SBAY01. The sequence goes on along the minus strand of JASEHU010000088.1, from coordinate 7,369 downwards.
TGAATCTAATAGAAAATCCGGCAAAACTCCTATCTACCCTTTTAATTGGGACTACCTTAGTCAATATCACTGCCTCGGCATTAGGGACATTTATAATAATTAATCTTTGTGCCGGAATCGGTCTAAATGAAATTCTATCTACGACATTGGCTATCTTTGTGATGACATCCCTAATTTTGCTTTTTGGGGAAATTATTCCGATTACGTTTGGTGTTACAAAATCCATGCAGTTCGCCCCTTTAGTTGTCCATCCTGTTAAATGGTTTACAATCCTCTTAGCCCCTTTGAGAATAGGCTTATCGTGGTTGACTATTTCCATAGTCTCATTAATAGAAAAACACCGTTTTTTTGTCCGTGATAAAGAATTAACCGAAGAAGAGATTAGAACAATGATAGACATAGGGGCAAAAGAAGGGGTTTTAAAGGCACAGGAACAGGAATTAATCCACTCTATCTTTGAATTTGGAGATATGAAGGTAGAAGAGGTAATGATTCCACAAACACGGATGGTCTCGGCTAACATAAAAGAGGATTCAGAGGCTAAAATTTTACACCTGATGTCCAGGCAGGGACATTCAAGATTACCGGTAATAAGTCTGACAGATCAGACGAGTCAGAGCTTTAAAGAAGAAGACATTGTCGGCATAATTCATGTCAAGAATTTTCTTCTGGCTATTAAAAATCAGACCGACTGGCAAAAATTAATCATGCCGGCTTATTTTGTACTGCCTTCTATGAAAATTAATGCCTTGCTTAAGGAATTTCAGAAAAGTCATCTGCAAATGGCTATTGTTAAAAATAAATTGGGCAGGGTTGTCGGATTAGTGACAATGGAGGACTTGTTAGAAGAGATAGTAGGTGAAATCCATGATGAGTATCCTCAGGAGAGAATTAAAAATTGAGGAATCAAAAGAATTGGGATGGTTCACTCTTGTTTGAAAGCTTGCGGTTAAAAAATGGATGTGAAATTAGAAATTAGAAATTGGAAATTAGGAAGAAATGCGAAATCATATCTTCTCTCTTGCCAATTTCCAATTTCTAATTTCCAAAAGGAATCATAGCAAAAACGATAAAATGAACCGCCCCAAAGAATTCATAATTCTTCAGGAGTATTAGAAAATGATATTTATTCTAAGTTTTTTAATTATCGTCATTTGTATTGGATTAGCCGGGTTCTTCTCCGGCTGTGAAATGGGATTTATCTCGATTAATAAAATCCGATTAAGGCATTTAGTCGAAAAAAAATATCCAAGGGCAGTGCTTGCTTATGAATTATTAAAAGATACCCCACAGGTTTTGGCCTGTTTAATAGTTGGTATCAATCTCGCTATTATTACTGCCTCTTGTGTGAATACCTCTCTGGCTCATTTTAACCGGATGAATATATTCTGGGCTGAATTAATCCTGACCTTTATCCTGCTTTTATTTGGAGAAATCATTCCCAAGACACTATTTCGCCATCATCCGACTAAATTAATCCTGAGCTTAATCTATCCCTTGAGACTGGGGTTTGTGGTGCTTTCACCAGTAGTAAATTTGATTACAAAGGTAACTAATCCTATCATTGATTATGGGCAAACTAAAGAGGTGAAAAGTTCGTTTGTTACCAAAGAAGAATTAAGATTACTAATCTCAGCAGGAGAGGAAGCAGGGAGCGTGGATGAAGAGGAAGAGGAGATGCTGGAGGGGGTATTGAACCTTTCTACCACACGGGTAAAGGAAGTAATGACCCCAAGAACAGATATGATTTGTTTAGAGGTAGAGGCGAATATTTCTGACCTTTTATCTGCCTTTGAGGAACACCCTCATTCCCGAATACCTGTCTATGATGAAACCATAGACAATATCGTTGGGATAATTTATATCAAAGACATTTTAAATTTCTGGGAGCAAGGATTTGACCGGACATCGGTCATGGAGCTTATCAGATTCCCATATTTTGTGCCAACAAGCAAAAGGGTAGATGTTTTACTCACGGAGTTTCAAAATAAACATCTTCAAATAGCGATTGTTGTGGATGAATACGGCGGTGTCGCCGGCTTAGTCACCTTAGAGGATTTATTGGAAGAGATTGTCGGCGAGATTCGGGATGAATATGAAACTAAAGAAATTCTTGTTAAACCATTAAAAGATGGAGTTTTCCTTGTCGATGCCCGCACCTCCATCGAAATCTTAAATGAAGATTTGAAATTAGACCTACCTGAAGCTGACTTTGAGACTATCTCCGGACTGATTCTGGAACTATTAGGCCGAATACCTCGAATGGGTGAGGTAGTTAAATATAAGGATTTAACTATGACGATTATAGAGGCGGATGAAAAGAGTATCTCCCGGGTTAAGGTAGAGGTAAGGGGTTAGAGGGCAGGTGTTATAGCACTTATTAAGCAAAAATGGTCATGCGAAATCATTTTGGATTTTCGATTTTGGATTTTGGATTTAAGGATAAATCAAGTTACAATCTAAAATCGGCAATCGAAAATCTAAAATTCGTTTCTTGGATGAACACTTTTGGTTAATAACCACTATAAGACAGAATATCCAAAAGGTCAGTATCGCTTACATTCTCCACGCCCTTTTCAGACAATTTTTCTCTTGGTCTTTTATGTTTTGGTAGGTCTTTAATCTTTGGCATATTATATCCTAATGTAGAGACGCAATTAATCGTGTCTCTACATTTTTAAAACAACAAATTCTTATACTCACCATACTGGGCAGGGATTGATGTGTCTAATTCCTCTGCCTTGTTAAATTCTTTTCTTGCTTCATCAAACATCTTTTTCTTGAAATAAACCAGGCTAAGATTTATATGTGTTTTGGCATTGTTGGGGTCTAATTCGAGGGCAAGTTTATATTGGGTGAGGGCGGCATCGAATTTATCCTGAAGATAATAGATATTGCCAAGATTACCGTAAGCCTCCGGGTTTTCTGCCTTAATCTTGATTATCTCCTCAAATATCTTTATGGCCTCATCATATAATCCAAATTTGGCATAGACGATACCCAGCTGGTTCATAGCGGTTATATCCTTTGGGTCGAGCTCTAATAATTTTTTATAATCCTGGGTTGTTGACTCTACTATTTTCCGGGTTAATGTCTCAAGGTCTTTATAGACTATTTGGGAAATCTTATCTTTGGCAGGAATTTCTGGATGAAAATCAACATCCCGCCAGGTGCCTGTTTGATATTTCCCCCAGGCTTTATGGGTATTGATAGTCCCGATTTTACCTTCCTTTTCCCACTTTTTATATTCCCTTGCCCCTTGATACCAGGCGGATAAAAATGAGTAACTAACCCTGGTTACCTCTATGGGTATCCATATTTTATCCTCTAAAACAACCAACATCTCCTTAGCAAAAGGAAGCATCTGGATTTGTTCTACCCCTACCCCGGTATAAAACATCAAGAATATGTGGCCGGGAGAAGTAACTAAAATTGTATCTACACCTTCTGTTTCTAAACAAGAGGCAAAAAGAATAGTTAAATCATCACAATCGCCTGACTTATATTTTAATGTCTCAAAGGGGAATTGGAGGTAATCAACCACATCAGGTTTTAATGAGGTTTGGCTGAATGGGGTAGATGGGTCCGGTGAATAGACCATTTTATAGGCCGATAATGTATCAAATAAAAGCATAGCCGTAGCTAATTTTTCATTAACCATCTCTAATCTGGCATCACCACGGAATTCACCAATTACCTTTTTGGTAAATTCCCGGATGACGGCAGATTGTGGGGTGATAAATGCCGCCACCATCTCCTGATTGTTCCACAATAAGGCATTTTTAGAATACAATGTCGAGGGTTTAGTAATACTTGTTTGTTTTTCAACATCTTCATAGTACATCAGGGTAAGTTGAGTCAAAAACGGGGTATCCTCAGTCATGGATAGAATTTTGTCGTTAAATGTGGCAAAAAGCGGCACCTCGACCATAGAAAATGGCTCCATTTCATCCATCTTGATTTCCCAGGCAAAGTCCATAAATTCCTTGATAAAAAGACTAATCTTAATTTGTTTTAAGACATCATTGGTGTTATTGCGAATCTTAATCTTACCGATGGGATTTTCATTGTAATATTTATAGATGGCAGAAAATATACGGTCGATTTCTACCTCTTCTATCTCTAAAGAAGGTCGATTTTTAGTAGCCTTTTCCCAGGTAGATATCAATTCATCTATTTTTGCCTGGAATTTTGGGGCATCATGTTCCTTTAATGCCTGTTTAAGGGCAATGATGGCTAAGCTATAATCCTTTTCTTTTTCATAGGCTAATGCCAATTCATAATAAGTCTGGGTAACCTTTGGGGCAAGTTTGATTGCCTGACGATAAGCCCATTTTGCCTCTTTCAATCTGCCTGATTTAAAATATGTCCGGCCAAGTAAAATTAAGCCTTGAGTATCCTCCGGTGCCTTTTTAATCGCCTCCTCTAAAACAAGAGCCGCATCCTTCAATTTGTCACCATTCAAATAAAGTTCCCCAAGTTTAATGAACGACTCGACATTTTCAGGATTTGTGGCAATCTCTTTCTTATACTCTATCTGGGCTAAGTCAAATTTACCTTTAACCAGATAATAATTACCTTTTTCAAAACAAGAAAGATGATGCAGGTAAAATTGCTGAAGTCTGCCGGCTGAATTTCCAATATAAACATTATTCTCTTTATCGAGTATTAGAGTTTCAGGATTGACAAGGTTAATCTTTTCCTTACCACCACTGCCAAAGGTGGCTAATTCCTCACCTGAGGTATTGAATAGCCAGACCTTCTGGTTACCTGCATCTAAGATATAAAGGACATCCTGGGCATCGATAAACAAATCTTTGGGTTTCAGGAATTTCTCTTTGCCAAAGGCGGCTATAAAATTACCTTTTCTGGTAAATTTCTTGACACAACTTGCCTTTTCATCCAGGATATAGATATTTCCCTGGCTATCAAGGGCTATATCCGAAATCATTTGAAAATCCTCTACATTTATGCCTCTTTTGCCAAAGGTATCCTTAAATATCCCATCCTGGCTATATATTTGCACCCTGAAATTATTGGTATCGGCAATATAGAGATTCTCATTTTTATCCATAGCTATAGCCCGTGGACCGTTAAATTGTCCCCGCTCACTGCCCTTGCGACCAAAACTATTGCTCAATTTACCCTCGGCATCGAATATCAGCACCTGACCCTTCCCACCGTCTATGACATATATTTTTTTAGAAGGACTAACCACTATTCCTTTTGGGGACATACCTTTTTGCCCAATCTGGAATTTTTCTTTAAAATCCTTGTCCAAAACCCTTATTTTATTTTGAGCATCAATAAGATAAAGATTAGATTCAAGGTCTGTAGCTAAATCGATAACCTTTATTTCAGGAAGTATTTTTTTAAATTCGGCTCGAATAAAGGGAGGAAATGAAGGTAAATCCAACCCTGGTTTTTCTTCCTGGGCGAATAATTGCACCTCCTTGTTCTTTTCATCTACGGCAAATAATCTATTTTGTTCGTCTATGGATAAACCGCAAAGTCCTTCAAATTGTGCACGACCTTTTCCCCGAATACCTAATTGAGCAAAAAATGCCCCCTCTTTATCAAATACTTGTATTCTAAAATTTCCCGCATCGGCTACATAAATATATCCCTTTTTGTCAACAGCAATAGAGGTAGGATTTTTAAACAGGTTTAAAACCTGAAATTGGGCAGGCTCCTTACCCAGACCGCCAAAAACAAAGATAAGGTTACCTTCCGCAGAAAATTTGGAAACCTTGTTAGTTGCCTTATCTAACACATAGATATTTCTCAGGGAGTCAACCGCTACATCCACCGGGTTTTTGAATAGGGTTTTATCTCCAATAGATGAATAGAAGATACCTTGTGGACTGAGTATTTGTATCCGTGCATTTGAGGTATCCGCGACATAGATATTACCATAGGGGTCGATGGCTATACCGGTAGGTGAGCTAAATTGGCCACCGCCATTACCTTTTGAGCCAGAGGACTCAATAAAATTCAAATCAAAATCAAAGCAAGAGATTCGGCTATTTCCCTGCTCAAGAACATATAATTTGTCTTTATAGACAGCCAAATCTACAGGTGAACTGATTTGTCCCGGCTTATTTCCCTTCTCGCCGGCACTTTTAATGAGTTTTCCATCCAAATCATAGACCAAAATCTTATTATCCTTTTTGTCAGCGATAAATATCTTCCCTTCTGAATTAGCCACCACACCTGTTGGTAGTTTAATCCCCTCTTTAATGGCACCTAAGAATTTTACCTCTAATCCGCCGGCAAAGGTTAGCCTTGAGGTTAGAATCATAATGGTAACGAAACTACTAAAAATTTTCATTTTAACCACTCCTTCTTTCTTAAGATATACGGAATCCATTAATTAAGTTGACATAAAAAATGGAGACGGTTCATTTTTATCGTTTTTTCTGTAATTTCTTTTTGGAAATTAGAAATTGGGAATTGGGGGGAAACAAATACAATTTTCTTCTCTTTTCCTAATTTCTAATTTCCAATTTCAAATTTCAATATGTCAAATTATTTATTAGATTGCATATATTGAGTCAACTGCCCCTAATTTCTTTCGCTAATTTTCCTATTTTTAGTTTACTAAATTATTTAACTGTTGTCAATCTTTTTTGTCCTTTTTCGAAGACTACGAATTGCCTCTTTGGGTCCTTGTTGATTTTGATATACAAAAGAGCCGGCAACTAAAGCAGTTGCCCCTCTTTTAACTACCTCATAAGCAGTATCAAGGTTTATACCGCCATCCACTTCCAATTCTAATTTCAGGTTTCTTTGGGTTATAATCTTGCTTAATTCCTCTATCTTGGGCAAAACCTCGTAGATAAAGCCCTGCCCGCTAAAACCAGGATTAACCGTCATGATTAAGACCACATCTATTTCTTCTAATACCGAGTAAATTTTATCTAATGGTGTAGGGGGATTGATGGCTACCCCGACTTTTATGCCGGAGGCTTTAATTGTCTGGATATTTGGTCTCAGGTTATCTACAACCTCAGCATGAAAGGTAATTAAATCAGCACCCGCCTCGATAAATTTTGGAATAAACCTATCCGGATTGGCAATCATCAGGTGGACATCAAAAAAAAGTTTGCTTTTTTTTCTTATATTTGAAACAAACTGCGGACCAAAGGTAAGATTATCTACAAAATGCCCATCCATAATATCCCAATGAAGCCAATCGGCTGTATTTTCTACTTTTTCTATATCTTTGACTAAGGCTCCGAGGTCAGCCGAGAGAACAGAAGGGGCTATTTTTATCATCGATTCAAAACTTCCTTTCAAAAATTTTACATAGTGCTACTGGGTCATTCCATTTGATATTGGGGGTATCTATGATAGAATCCAGGAGTCA
>JASEHU010000087.1 GCA_030018635.1 bacterium | reverse complement strand
GGACTTCTTTTTAACTTTGGAACAGAAAGTTTAGAATATAAACGTTTTGTCTTTTAATCTATGAAAATCTGTGAAATCTGTGAAATCTGTGGATATATTGATTGCACAGCTCGAAAAATTTTAACTTTGATGCTGGAATACTCACTGTCCATGGGCAAAGGGGAAAAAGACCGCACTATTCCCCTCCCACAGGCAATTGTGCCGGAGATTATGCAACAGATGGAGGTTATCAAACAACTCCATGACAATAACCTTGAGGCAGTATACTCACGGGTAAGGAGCAATGAGCAAGAAACAAGGAATTTTACTTCTTACCCTTGAACCTTGAACCTTTTACTGGGGCATTACATCTCCCACCGTTCACTGGGCGATTATGTAAGTATAAAAGAGGGAGTATCAACAATTGCCCCCTATCCCTTTATTCCACCATCTTCTTCAACTCACTTAACCTATTAAGTGCCTCAAGGGGTGTTAGTTTGTTTAAATCAATCTCCCTTAACTCATTAACTACCCGGTGAGAGCCGGGCTCGAATAAGGTTAGCTGGATAGAGTTAGGTATGTTGTGGGGCTTAACCGAGGTAGCACCTCTGGCAGAGGTAGCACCTCTGGCAGTTGATAATTTAGACTTGCCTTCATCGGTAATACTGCTCATCTCCAAATTACTTAATATTTCTGTTGCCCGCGTTATTACCTCCTGTGGTAATCCGGCTAATTGAGCCACATGAATGCCATAACTCCTGTCTGTCCCACCCTTGACTATCTTCCGTAAAAATATGATTTTATCATTCCATTCCTTAACCGCAATATTATAATTTTTAATCCTTTCAAAGGAAAATTCCAGCTCGGTCAATTCATGGTAATGGGTAGCAAACAAGGTTCTGGCTTGAGATTGAGGATTGTTATGGAGATATTCTGCTACGGCCCAGGCAATGCTTACGCCGTCAAATGTGCTTGTGCCACGACCAACCTCATCTAAGATAAGCAAACTTTTAGGGGTGGCGTTATTCAGGATATTGGCTACCTCAATCATCTCCACCATAAAGGTACTCTGTCCCTTTGCCAGCTCATCAGAGGCACCAACACGGGTAAATATACGGTCAACCAGACCGATAGTAGCCTCTGCCGCTGGAATAAAACTCCCAATTTGAGCCATCAGAACGATGAGAGCCACCTGACGAATATAAGTGGATTTACCAGCCATATTGGGCCCGGTAATAATCAAGATTTGCTCGGCACTATCATTGAGCAAGGTATCATTTGGCACAAACCGCTCGCCTGATAACAATTGCTCTACTACAGGATGTCGGCCATCTTTGATAAAAATACCACGGCTATCGTTCACCGAAGGCAAAATATAATCATTTTCTACGGCTGCCTGGGCTAATGATACCAACACATCCAACAAGGCAATGGCATTGGCTACCTTTTGAATTCGCTTAACCTCCTCGATTATCTGCAATCGTACCTTTAAAAATATCTCATACTCTATTTCGACAATCTTATCCTGGGCATTGAGAATTTTAGCCTCCCATTCCTTTAGGTCCGGGGTAATGAACCGCTCGGCATTAGTTAGTGTCTGCTTGCGGATATAATCCTGAGGCACAAGATGCAAATTAGGGTTAGTCACCTCGATGTAATAGCCAAAAACCTTGTTATACCCAACCTTGAGGGAGTTGATTTTAGTTCGTTTAATCTCATCCTGGGCAAGCCTGGCTATCCAGCCTTTTACATCCTTGCTTAAACCCCGCAACTCATCTAACTCTTGAAAATAGCCTTCTTTGATTAAGCCGCCATCCCGTAAGGATAAAGGCGGAGAATCAACTATTACCTTTTCAATCAGCTCGGTAATATCCCCCAAATCCTCTAAACCCCCATCTATATCTTTTATAATTTTAGAGTTAAGGGAGATTAATTGAGATTTTATAACCGGCATTACCTTTAATGATTCTTTTAAAGCTATCAAATCCCGGGCATTTGCCAGACCCGTATCTAATCGGCTGATAAGTCGTTCGATGTCATGGATATTTTTTAGGGTTTGAGTCAGGTCATTTCGGGTAGTTGTGGAATTCACAAGTTCTGCCACCCCCTGCTGACGATAGGTGATTTTTGGGACATTTATCAAAGGTTGGTGTATCCAATTTCTAAGTAGCCTTCCCCCCATAGCGGTGGCGGTTTTATCTAAAACCCAGATAAGTGAACCTGTCTTTTCACTACTGCGGATAGTTCTGGTCAATTCAAGATTTCTTAATGTCGCCGCATCCAGGAGCATAAAATCCGAAGTCCGGTAAGGAATAAGTCGGTTGATGTACATTAGACTACTTTGCCTTTGAGTTTCTTTGAGATAATGAATAATTGCACCGGAGGCAGATACCCCCAACTGAAGATTTTCACAACCAAAACCCTCTAAGGATGAAGTGCCAAAAAGCTCACATAAGGTATTAGTCCCTGTGGCAAGATTAAATATCCAGTCATCCGCAAAGGTAATGGTGATTTCATTGGCGCCCAGGTGCGACTGTAATTTGAAGACAAGGTCATCATCTTGCAATGAGTTGGGAATAAGGCATTCACGGGGTGTAATTCTGGTTAATTCAATTAATAATTCGGTCAGATTCGAGAGCTCCGTTACCCGGAACTCACCCGTCGAAGGGTCGATAAAGGAAAAGCCAATCTTGGTCCCATTTCCTGGATGCATCTGTTTATTGATGGCGGCTAAGTAATTATGGACTTTATCCTCAAGTAAGGCCGGACTAAGAACTGTTCCTGGTGTGATAGTGCGGACGATTTCTCGTTTAACTATTCCTTTGGCTAATTTAGGGTCTTCTACCTGTTCACAGATAGCAACCTTTTTCCCGGCCTTTATTAACCGTGAGATATATGATTCTGCGGCATGATACGGAATACCGGCTAACGGAACTTTATTGCCTTTGACGGTTCCTCTTGAGGTGAGTGTAATGCCTAATATCTTTGAGGCAATTTTGGCATCATCGAAAAACATCTCATAAAAATCACCCAGTCGAAAAAATAAAATCGTGTCTTTGAATTTCTGTTTTATTTGCAGGTATTGCCGCATCATCGGGGTTAGCTGGTCCATAGTTGTTATACCTCAGGGAAGATTTCGACCTGTGCAAACGGAAATTCACCTTGAATGTAGAATATTGAATGTAGAATGTAGAATTATGAAGTTTTGGTATCCTTATTCTACATTCTACATTCTACATTCAATATTCTACATTCTACATTCAATTTTAGTACATTTCTTGTCCTGGCGTTTTCCTTCTTATCCATCTATCACCCATCTTAGCCCAGTTAGTAAAATCAATTCGTACCCCCCGAACGCCGCTTATTCTTTTTAGATGAGATTCAATCTTTTTTAATTTGGTTGCCTCTACCTCCATACGCTTTTCATGATACTCCGGGTCATCGGGATTGACAAAGATATCTAATTGGAACTCCAGGGTTCCACTGATATGAACTATCCCATTAATAGTAGAGAAATCAACCTTTCTGGTATCAATCCAGGACTTAACTAACTCAGCTTCTACCTTAACATTAATACCCCAGTCATCAATCATATTTTTAGTACCCTCCCTTTTTATCAATTAACACTAAACGTTCAGCTATTGTCCAAAAAGAAGATAAATCATTGCAAATTTTAAATTTAAAATTTGCAATTTAAAATGAATTTATCTTCCCATAGGCTGAACGGTTACCAATTATCCTCCAACTGCCCGGGCAGGAACTCCTACCTCATAAGAACCGGGTTTTTCCGTTTCCCAGTCCACATCTATCATATGTGCTGAATCGAAGGCTTCTGAATGAATATTGGGACATGTTGCTCGATGAATCGAAACACCATGTCCACGGGTAATGTAACCTACAATTTTATTTCCTGAAACAGGATGACAGCATTTCGAGAAAATAACCTCTAATCCATCCACTCCGGCAATTTTTATCTTAGCCGGCAATAATTTATGCGTTCGATGTAATACTTCTTTTGAGGATGTAGATAACGGAAGGTGAACTACCTTAGATTCTCTATGTGGTGGTGTTTCCTCTTCACTTTTCATCCATTGTCTTATTCGACTTTTAGCCTTAGAAGTCCTGACTATTCTCAACCAATCCTGATGAGGTTTAACCCTGGTAGAGGTAATTATCTCGACTATATCTCCACTTTTAAGTTTGTAATCAAGCGGAACGATTTTACCGGCTACCTTAGCCCCAAAACAATGGTCACCAATTTCACTATGAAGGGCATAGGCAAAATCAATAGGGATAGAACCCAGAGGTAATTTTTTTACCGCTCCTTTAGGTGTAAAGACAAAAACCTCATCGGCAAAAAGATCTAATTTAAAGTGTTCCATGAAATCCTTTGCATCCGTAAGGTCCTGGTATGTCTCAATAAGTCTCCTGGCCCACTTTAATTTTTTATTTAATTCTGCATCGAATTTTCCCTTCCCGCCATCTTCTTTATATTGCCAATGAGCGGCAATTCCTTCTTCGGAAATGGTGTGCATCTCTTTGCTTCTAATTTGTATCTCTAATGGTTTTCCATCTGTGCCTATAACCGTTGTATGAAGGGATTGATAGTTATTGGTTTTAGGGTTGGCAATATAATCTTTAACCCTTCCCGGTACCGGTGTCCAGAGTGAATGAATTATTCCCAGGGCTACATAACAATTTTTTTCATTTATTATAATCCGCACCGCCGAAAGATCATATATTCCATCAAATGGTTTATTTTGAGATTTCATTTTAAGGTAAATACTATAAAAGTGTTTTGGGCGTCCTTCAATAAATGTCTCTATTTCACTCTCTTTAAATTTCGATATTAACTCTTTTTTAATCTTCTCGATATAGGCTTCTCTGTCCTCTCTTTTTTCGGATATTTTTTTGGCTATATCCTGGTAAGCCTCCGGGTTTAAACACTCAAAGGATAAGTCTTCTAATTCCCATCTTAATTTACCAATACCCAGTCTATTAGCCAGAGGGGCATAAATCTCCTGAGTCTCTTTAGCCACAGTCATTCTATCCTCTTCAGGTAAAAATTTTATGGTACGCATATTATGAAGCCTATCGGCTAATTTAATCAGGATAACCCGTATATCCTTAGCCATGGCTAAAAGCATTTTGCGTAAATTTTCAGCCTGCTCTGTAACTTTATGAGGATGGGTAAGTTTTTTGATTTTCGAGACCCCTTCAATCAATAAAAAAACATCCTCTCCAAATTCCTCTTTGATTTTATCCGGTGGAAATTGCGTATCTTCAAGTAAATCATGTAAAAGCCCGGCAATGATTGTGTCTGTATCTAATTTAAGTTCCGAGAGGATATAGGCTACCCATAAAGGATGAATAATAAACGGCTCCCCTGACCGTCTTAACTGCCCTTCATGGGACATATTAGCTACATAGTAAGCCCGCTCAAGTAATTGAACATCTGCCCTTGGATTATAATTTAATATTGATTTTATTAATCTCTCAAAGGTCATTTTCTTGTCCTTTTCTGTCTGACCAGTCTGACTTGTCTAACAGGTCGGACAGATGATTCTTATTTACTTTTTTTATTAGTCATTTCCGGTGTTGTTGATTTTACTTTTTTAGTTGCCAGGAGGTGCCATTCAACTAAAATAGGACTGGCAACAAAAACAGAAGAGTATGTGCCTACAATAACTCCTATCAATAAAACTAAACAAAAATCAAAGGTTACCTGGCTACCTCTAATGATGAGAGCAAGGAGGACTATTAATACAGTAACTGAGGTAACAATCGTTCGACTTAATACCTCATTTATACTTGAATTAATGACTACATCATAGACTTCCTTGCGGCGAAGTTTCAGGTTCTCACGAATACGGTCAAAAACTATCACGGTATCGGTCAGTGAGTAACCTGCTAAAGTCAGGAGGGCGGATATAGTCAGGAGGGTAACTTCACGGTTGCTGAGCCAGATTATGCCATAGACAACTAAGACATCATGAAGCGTAGCTATGGCGGCGGCTATCCCAAATCTAAAATCAAATCTAAACGCTATGTAGATCATCATAGCGATAATTGCCCAAAATATAGCCCATAAGGCCTTTTCCCGAAGTTCTCCACCAATCTTGGGACCTACATATTCTATTCCTTCCAGGATAAACCTATTGCCTTCGAATTCCCTGGCCAATATCTTTCTGATTCGCTCATCTACCCGTTCACCAACTACTTCTTGTTTCCTTGTTCTAATCAAGACCCGATTACCTTCGGCTACTTGTTGTATTTCACTATCAGCCAGATTATTTGAAATTAATGCCTTTCGTAATACATCTGCGGCAACAGGTTTTTGAAACTTTACCTGAACCAATGAACCACCGGCAAAGTCAACCCCAAGATTTGCCTTACCAATAAAGGTAAAAATAACGGCAATTATACCTAATAAACATAACACACCTGAAATGATAAAGGCATGATACCGTTTGCCTATAAAGTTTATCTTAGGATTTTTAATTAATTCTAACATTGAATTGTCTCCTCTGCACAGATTTTAATAAGTCATATAGGTCATATAAGTCCTATGATTTTTTAAATGCTTAGCGTTTGATATTCCTTTCTTAAATCAAAGATAAATCGCGTAATGACTATGGCTGTAAATAAACTAATTGTTACCCCAAGGGATAAGGTCAGGGCAAAGCCTTTAATCGGACCTGTTCCAAAGGTAAAAAGGATTAATCCGGTAATCAGTGTGGTCACATGGGAATCGAATACCGTCCCAAATGCCTTTTTATATCCGGCATCAATAGCGGCTTTAACTGTTCTACCTGCTCGTAATTCTTCCCTTATTCGTTCAAAGATAATCACATTGGAATCCAGTGCCATACCCATAGTCAGGATAATACCGGCTATGCCCGGTAAGGTTAATGTCCCTTTAAAACCGGCTAAACAACCCAAAAGCATAATCAAACAACCAACTAAGCCTACATTGGCAATCATTCCGGATAGTTTATAGTAAATAACCATAAACAAACCAACCAGAACAAACCCGGCTATCGAGGCAATAATTCCTTTGCGAATAGAATCTGCTCCAAGAGAAGGGCCTACTGTTCGCTCTTCTATAATTTTAACTGGGGCAGGAAGAGCTCCAGCTCGTAAGATAATTTTCAGGTCTCTGGCTTCTTCTAATGAAAAATTACCTTCGATCTGTGCCCGACCACCATCGATTCTACTTCTAATTACCGGAGCAGACCTGACCTTGCCATCTAAAACAATAGCCAATTGTTCGTTGATATGGGCACCGGTAACCTTAGCAAACTTTCTGGCTCCAATTTTATTAAATTCAAGAGAGACGACTGTCTGGGACATTATCCCTCCTCCACCACTATCAACCCAGGCGTTCACTAATGTATCACCGGTTAATTCAGGCTCCTTTTTGACCAATAATTTTTTACCTTTCTCATCTTCTAATATTTCGTAACCTTTTGGAATTTTTCCGGCCTCAGCCTCATCCAATCGTTCGCTATCAACTAATCTGAATTCTAAAAGGGCTGTTGAACCAATTAAATTTTTAGCCCGTCGTGGATCTTTTAAACCAGGCAATTGGACAACGATTTTATCCTTCCCTTGTTTTTGAATGATAGGTTCTGACACACCAAATGTATCTATCCGATTACGGATAATTTCTAAAGCCCTGTCCACCGCATCGGAAGGGTCGGAGCCAGGCGGTAATTTAGTCGTATCCACCTCTAAAACTAAATGCATTCCTCCCTGGAGGTCTAAACCCAATTTCAGCTTTTCCTTAGGAGGATACAAAAGGAATATACAAATACCTGTTACGGCTATAGTTAGAAAGATATTCCATTTTATGTTTTTTCTCACTTGTTTAGTCTCCTTGTGAATGGTAAATAGTGTCAGGTATCAGGTGTCAGCAGTCAGGTAAAAAGAAAAGTTAGGAAAGGAAAGTTTTTCTCTGATGTCTCTCTCTTTACCTGATACC
>JASEHU010000086.1 GCA_030018635.1 bacterium | reverse complement strand
CACAGGACTAACCGCTTTAGCGGTTTCCAATAAAAAGATTGGTTGCACAGCTCGTAATTTTTTATTCTTTAACTTTTTATGGGTATCGCTTTACCATCTACTAACCTGAGTATCCTATCCCCCTTTTTAGCTAACTCCTCATTGTGGGTAACCATAATAAGGGTTTGGTTTCTTTCTTTAGTCAATTTTTGGAGCAGGCTAAAAACCTCATTAGCGGTTTGACCGTCTAAATTCCCGGTTGGCTCATCAGCCAAAACTAAAGCTGGGTTATTGATCAATGCCCTGACTATGGCTATCCGTTGTGCCTCACCACAAGATAATTGCCCGGGCTTGTGATTTTTCCTTTGAATTAGCCCGACCTCTTCTAAAAGTAACTCCGCAGATTTTATAACCTCCCTACCCTTTCTTCGACCAATCAAAGCCGGCAGGAGGACATTCTCTAAGGCACTAAATTCAGGTAATAAATGATGAAACTGGAATATAAATCCAAGCGTCTCATTCCTGAATTTTGTCAATCTCTTGCCATTTAACCGAGACAGGGTTTTTCCCTCAAACAAAATCTCACCCTCATCCGTCTTATCTAATGTGCCTAACAGATTAAGCAAGGTACTCTTTCCCGCGCCAGAGGCGCCAATTATAACTAAAATCTTTCCCTTATGCACCTCTAAATTGAGTCCCTTCAGGATGTCAAGCCTCATTTTTCCACTTGGATACGATTTGTAAATATCAATAGCCTGTAATAGCATCTTTCCCCTCTCTTTAATTTTCGATTTTCGATTTTCGATTTTGGATTGAGGATTAAGGATATAAGATTCCTCAATCGAAAACCGAAAATCGAAAATTCCATATTACCCTACTCATACCTCAATGCCTCGATTGGTTTTAAAGAAGCGGCATATCTTGCGGGATAAACGGCTGCCACTAAACTTAAAATAATCGCCGCTAAACTTATGAGACTCACATCACTCCATCTTATATTTACCGGAATAGAACTGAGATAGTAAATATCACTCGGCAGTTTGATGAATTGGTATTTGGCAAGTAATTCACAGAGGGTTATCCCGCCTAAAAAGCCAATAAATGTCCCGACTATGCCGATAATTGCCCCTTCCAACAAAAATATGGAAAGAATACTTCCTGAACTTGCCCCCATCGTTCTAAGTATGCCAATTTCCTTTGTCTTTTCCATAACCCGCATAATCAAGCTTCCCGCAATATTGAACCCAGCTACTAAGATAATCAAACAAAGGATAATAAACATCACCGTTTTTTCTAATTTTAAGGCTGAAAAGAGATTCTTGTTCATCTCTTCCCATGTTCTAACCCAATATGGAAATCCTGATGAAGATTTGAGTTTCTGGGCTATTTGTGGTGTCTGGTAAATATCGTTTGTTTTTAGGGCAATAGAGGTCACCGCCTGGTTGTTTAATCCGAGTAAGCCCTGGGCTTTAGAAAGTGAGACATAGGCAAAATTGGCATCATAGTCATACATCCCGGACTCAAAAATACCTTTAACCTTTAGTATTTGTTGGGTTGGGAAGAGACTTGCTTCGTTGAGGCTTGCTTCGTTGAGGCTTTTTCCCTGCGTGGTGAACAAACTTACCTCCTCCCCGTAGATTACCCCTAATCTTTTAGCCAGCTCTTTGCCTAACAAAATATCGTTTTTGGAAAGTTCCAGCGAGCCTTCTTTGATATATTCGGGTAATTTTGAGACACTGCCTTCAAGGTCAGAATCAATTCCTTTCAACATTATCCCTGCATTTTGATAAGGTGAGCTTATTATGGCTTGTGTGGTTATAAGTGGTGCGACACCAATTATTCGGCTATCTGTTTTCTTTATCTTCTCGATAACCGCCGGGTAATTTTTTAATTCGCCACCCATTCCTTCGGTAACGATGAGGTGGGCATTCATGCCAAGTATCTTTTCCTTGAGGTCCCGCTCAAATCCACCCATGACCGATAAGGTAGTAATTAACGTAGCTACCCCAACAGCTACCCCGGCAATCGAAAACAGGGTAATGATTGGTATAAACCTCTCTCTTTTCCTGGCTAATAAATATTTAATACTGATAAATAATTCATAAGGCATCTAAACTTTCTCTCAGATAATAATTTCTATATATGGAATCCATTAATTAAATTGATATAAAAAATGGAGATGGTTCATTTTTATCGTTTTTCCTGCGATTTCCTCTGGAAATTAGAAATTGGAAATTGGGGGGAATGGGGGGTATAGATACGATTTTCTTCTCTTTTCCTAATTTCTATTTTCCAATTTCAAATTTCAATATGTCAAATTATTTATTAGATGGCATATATCCCCTAATCTATATAGTTTTTGTTTTAAATCGCGACTTCCATGAGCAGGTAGTAGGGTAGTAGGGTCGTATCTTGAATTGTAAATTAGCCTGTCACTTAATTCATAATTCAAGATGCAACCCCCATTTCTGACCTTTTAAGGAAATACCCTGTAAATGTCCTTCCGATGTACTATTCGCTGACAAATTATTAATCTTTTCGGTTTATTAATTGTTATGCCAATACGATATTTTCCAATGCAGATTTTATATTTATTTGTGTATCCCGTCATTTGCTCAAGATAGCCTAATTTAAAAGGATTAGTTGTTTTAAGCTCTTGGAAAACTATTGTTTCTACCTTTTCTTGGACTGCTTTAGGTATGGTAGCAAGTTCTTTAAGAAATTGCTTTGTGTAATCAACTTTCCACATCATTCTTTAACCACTGGTAATATTGTTGAGCGGCTTCACCAGAAAGCCGTTCATCATTTTGGGTTTCGTCCATCAATTTTGCCAACCCATAGTTTTCAAGTACTTTCTCTATCTGTTCAAATTCTACAATAGGTATTTGGACAGCAACTGTTTTTTCATACTCATCGAGAACATAATTTTTATGAAAGGATAACATTCTTTTATTCCTCCTAACTTTTAATCTTCTTTTCTTCTTCTGCCATCTTTGATTAACATTTTGTTTCTAACAAGTTAAAGTAGAGAGTAGAGAGAAAAAACTCTCTGCTTGTCTTTCTGTACTCTCTACTTATAATCGCTCAGTGAACGGTTACCTACCAAACTTTCTCCATTTATCTATTTCGGTCGTAACTGAGGAAATAATACTACCTCACGAATAGAGGTAGTATTAGTCAATGCCATTACCAATCTGTCTATGCCTATGCCCAAACCACCACAAGGAGGTAACCCGTATTCTAACGCCTCAATATAATCCTCATCTATCTTGTCCGGATTTTGCTCGTAGAATCGTTTTTTTTGTTCGATAGGGTCGTTTAGCTCGGAGTAGGCATTACCCAACTCCTGTCCGCTGATGAAAAACTCAAATCGTTCGACTAATTCAGGGTTATTTTGTTTTTGTCGGGCTAAAGGAGAAAGGACGGTTGGATAATCCATAAGAAAGGTGGGCTGAATTAAATTCGGCTCAACCTCATTATCTAAAATATGGTTCAATATCTCGGTTAATGATTTTTCTTTATCATCAATTATTTTCCGGATATCCTCCAATCGAGTTACTTCAACACCGGTATATTTTGAAATTGCCTCATAAACCGTAATCCGTTGCCAGGGAGGCGTGAAGTCTATCTCTTTATCCTCGCAGGTTATCTTCAGACTACCAAACAGGTTTTGCACAACAAACATCAGAAGTTCTTCAGTCAACCTCATCATATCCGTATAATCTGCATAAGCCTGATAAACCTCTAACATTGTAAATTCGGGATTGTGACGGGTGGAGATACCCTCATTTCTAAAATTGCGGTTTAGTTCATAGACACGCTCTAATCCACCGACGACAAGCCTTTTAAGATAAAGTTCCGGGGCAATGCGCAGGTAAAGGTCAATCCCCAGGGCATTATGATGGGTAATAAAGGGTTTGGCAATGGCACCACCCGGTATGGACTGCATCATTGGGGTTTCTACCTCTAAAAAATCTTGCTTATCAAGAAATTCCTTGAGCAATTTAATGATTTTACCCCGGGTGATGAACAAATTCTTTACTTCTTCATTGACCAACAAATCTACATATCTTTGTCGATACCGTAATTCAGTATCCTTTAGTCCATACCATTCCTTGGGCAATGGTCTTAATGACTTAGATAAAAAGGTGAATTTTTCAACCAAAATTGTTATTTCACCTTTATGGGTTTTAAATACCTTACCCTGGATACCGATAAAATCGCCTGTATCAAATTCTTTAAACAGGCTAAAATCATCATCTCCCAAAATATCCGCCCTGGCATAAATCTGAATCTTACCTTGAACATCCTTGATGTGGGCAAAAATTGATTTTCCATGTTCTCGCCTACTCATTAATCTTCCCGCACTGCGTACCTTTTCTTCACTACCTTCTTTGAACCCTTCGATAACTTGTTGACTGGTATGAGTTGTTTCGTATCTTTGCCCAAATGGGTAAATTCCTTTTTCTTGCCAAAATATCAATTTTTGTCGTCTAATTTCAAGTAATTCGGTAGTTTCTTCCATTTTTTCCTGGTTCACCCCGATAAATCGGGGTGCTATTCTCACCCTTATTGAGTTTAACACCCTGATTTATCAGGGTGACACGAACATTAACACACAGGACTAACCGCTTTAGCGGTTTCCAATAAAAAGATTGGTTGCACAGCTCGCTTATTTTTAATGTTTGAAATGCCTGATACCTGTAAAAGCCATAGTCATTGCGTATTCATCAGCGGCCTTGATTACTTCCTCGTCTCTAAGAGAACCGCCGGGTTGAATTACTGCCCTGACTCCGACTTTATCCGCCAGATCAATTCCATCTCTAAATGGGAAAAAGGCATCACTGGCCATAATTGTTCCAAAGGCATTAGAGCCGGTTTTATTAATAGCAATCTTGACCGAGTCCACCCGTGAGGTTTGCCCGGCACCAATACCAATAGTTCTGTTTTCTTTTGCCAGAACAATAGCATTGGATTTGACATGTTTGGCTACCTTCCATCCAAAAAGCATTGCCTTCATTTCTTGTGGAGAAGGTTGTCTTTTGGTAACTATCTTCAGGTCTTGTGAAATAATTTTTTTCAAATCATTATCCTGAACAAGTAATCCACTGCCACCTACGGTTCTTAAAGCAGGTGGTAAGTGGTAAGTGGTAAGTGGTCCCTGGTTTTGCCATGCAGATACCTCCAAAAGTCTCAGGTCTTTCTTTGTTTTAAGGATTTCCAGTGCCTCCTGACTAAACCCGGGGGCAACAATAGCCTCAATGAATGTCTTGATGATTTCTTCTGCCGTAGATTTTTCTACCTGCCGATTAAAACCGATTATCCCTCCAAAGGCAGAGGTAGGGTCTGTTTCGTAAGCGAGTTTATAGGCAGTCAATTGCTGCTCATCAACAGCTACCCCACAAGGATTGTTATGTTTAATGATGGCACAGGCAAAATCTTCCTCAAATTCACCTACCAGGGCTAATGCCGAATCAAGGTCTAAGATATTATTATAAGAAAGTTCCTTGCCGTGTAATTGTCTGGCATTACCAATCCCGGGAAGAGTAATTTGAGTGTTCTTATAAAAGCCGGCCTGTTGGTGAGGATTTTCCCCATATCGTAATGGGAATACCTTCTCATAACTTAAATTCAAATGGAGGGGGAAAGGGTTTTTTTCTAAGTATTGATGGATGATAGAGTCATATTGAGCCGTATGGGCAAATGCCTCACAGGCTAATTTATAACTTAATTCTAAGGATAAACAACCGTCATTTTTTTTAAGTTCCAGGAGTAATTCTTCATATCTTGCCGGCGAGACCACCACTCCGACATATTTATAATTTTTAGCCGCGGCACGAATCATGGTCGGGCCACCTATATCGATATTTTCAATTATCTCCTCCAGTTCCACATCAGGTTTAGTAATAGTTTTGGCGAAGGGATACAGATTAACAACAACGAGGTCAATTGGTTTAATCTTATGTTCTTCAAGTTGTTGGAGATGTTCCGGAATCCGCTCGGCTAAAATTCCAGCATGAATATGGGGATGAAGGGTTTTTATCCTTCCATCTAACATCTCTGGGAAATTAGTCACCTCCGCTACAGGGATAACCGCTATTCCAGCTTCCTTCAAGGTCTTAGCCGTTCCCCCGGTAGAAATAATTTCTACCCCCATCTGGTCCAAATAATTAGCCAGCTCAAGTAATCCTTGTTTGTCTGAAACACTTATTAGTGCTTGTTTAATCTTAATCATTGAGATAGCAACCTTTTTCACCTTAAGATAACAGCTGGCGTCCCCAGGGGGATTCGAACCCCCGCCGTCACCGTGAAAGGGTGATGACCTGGGCCACTAGTCGATGGGGACTTACCATAAATTATAATATACCATAAATATTAAAAAATTGCAACTAAAATTTTATGAGGCGGAAATTTTCTTGACGAATTCGATAAAATCTGGTAATATTAACAAATGATGGAATGATGGGTTTAAACGGTTTTGATTCATTCCCCTATTCCCCCTACAAAAGAGGTAGATATTAAGATGAACTGGAGGTTGAGACAGAAGACTAAAAAACTATTAGATGAGGAAATAGGCACTTACTATAAGGATAAAAGGGATGTATCGATTGTCCTTGTCTATCCGAATACATATTATGTAGGTATGTCTAACCTTGGATTTGCGACTATCTACCACTTATTGAATAAAAGAGAGGATACCTGGTGTGAGCGGGGTTTTTTACCAGATAAAGAGGACACAACGAGGCAAGATTCAACGGGGCAAGCCTCACTATTTAGTCTTGAATCTCAAAAGCCTTTAAATGAATTTGATATAATTGCCTTTAGTGTTGCCTTTGAATTAGATTATTTCAACATCCTGACTATCCTGAAGTTAGCTAAAATTCCTCTCTATCCCAGGGAGCGAGAGGCTTTCCCTTTAATTATGGCTGGTGGAACGGCAGTCACAGCCAACCCAAAACCATTATTCGCATTTATTGATATATTTGTCATGGGGGAAGGAGAAGAAGTCGTCAATGAGATTATGGATGCCTATTTAGCCTTTCGTCACCAACAAGGTAAGTCTTTTAGTCGGGAAAAACTACTTCTTAATTTAAGCCGGATTGAAGGGGTTTATATTCCATCCCTGGGGCAAAAAGAATTTAAAAGAAGATACATCTCCTCATTAGATTCTTATCCTGTCCACTCCTGCATTGTGACTAAGAATACCGAATTCAGCCGGATGTTCCTGATAGAGGTAACCCGTGGTTGTCCGCAGGGGTGTAAATTTTGTCTGGCCAGCCATCTCTATAAACCATTCCGCTACAGAAGTCTTGAGGTTGTCCAGAATCAGGTCAAAGAGGGGCTTAAGTGGACTAAAAGAATAGGTTTAATAGGGGGTGGCATCTCCTCCCATCCTGATTTAATTAAAATATGCCGGGAGATAAAAATGCTTGGCGGCGAGGTCTCCTTATCTTCACTCCGAATTGCCTCAATTACCCCTGAATTAGTTAGTATTTTGAAT
The DNA here is from genome assembly GCA_030018635.1 of bacterium. GTDB lineage: Bacteria > UBA9089 > CG2-30-40-21 > CG2-30-40-21 > SBAY01 > SBAY01. The sequence continues at coordinate 517 of JASEHU010000086.1, read as the reverse complement.
CAGAAAACCATTGCCGTAGCACCAGAGGCAGGCTCAGAGCGACTTCGCAAATTAATCAACAAACCTATCTCAGAAGAGAATATTCTGGAGAAAATAGCCATAATTAATTCCTCTTCTCTCATTCTTTCTTCCCCATCCCTTACTTTAAAACTCTACTTTCTGATAGGACTTCCAACAGAAATCCAGGAAGATATTGAGGCATTAATTAAGTTAGTTATTAGAATTAAAGCCGGATTCAAAAGGGAATTAGTCATCAGTATCAATCCATTTATCCCTAAACTCAATACCCCTTTTCAAGATATGGCAATGGATAGTAAAGAAAGTTTGAACTCGAAATTAAGGTATATCCGAAAAAACCTATCCGGGATAAAAATCATCAGTGAAAATATAAAGGATTCTATTATTCAAGCGAGATTTTCAATAGGTGATGAGAAGGTAGGTGAATTCCTCAGTAACCGAATTTTTGGTGGTGTCCGTGAATAGCTAACTTGTGTAAAACAAGAGGATAAATTCATTT
>JASEHU010000085.1 GCA_030018635.1 bacterium | reverse complement strand
CCCGCCTGTATCACCATCTCATAAAACACTATAGATATATCAAGAAAATTTCTTCTGATAAAGATAGGTTTTGACTCCATCAATGGATTTATTCTCTTTGAAATTGGTTTTGTCCTGTAGCTTTTTATAGGTTTCCTCGCCTATCCTTATCTCTCCTGGTTCAGAATAGGTTCGGAGGTCATTTTGTGTAAGAAAAGCTACAAAGCTATAGTTTTTCAAGATTAAAACACAGGTATTCCAAATTCAATTTTGCGATCCCAAAAATAATGAGTATTATACTCTCCCTCCTACTCTTATCCTTTCCTGGACTTCATTTCTTAACAAATTATATATTTCAATATTCTTAGAGTGCTCAACAATAAGTGAAATACAATAGGGTTGAGGGTAATCTTCGTCAGGAATCCATTTATTTGAATTGACTAAGACCAGAGAGACTGGGGCTTGTATGGGATTTTTAGGCTCTCGTTTAAATTCTTTCCATGCCTTCTGATGGCATCCTGCCTTTCTGGTGTTAGCACCTGGTTTCATGTCTATTTCAAATTTCTTTAACTCTTCTGGGATTGACTCATCCTCTGTAGAAATATCTATTTCAGCATACTTACTTATGATCTCATCAGGGCTAACAGAGTGGAATAGCTTAAACTCCAATCGATTGCCAAGGTAACTATCCCCTCTGGTAGCTCGAACAGGTGGGTTGAATGTTAGAACAATAGAAATCTTTTTATAGCCTTCGGTTTCAAAATAAATACTTGGAATGTTTAAAGAGAATACCTGAACTTTATCTAAACCAATTTCTCCCTCGTTGAACAAAACCACTCTATTTTCATAAGAATAAATCGCTTTTTCGTAATCAGGCAATCCATACCCTTCAACCTGCAACATACTTTTTTCTTTATCCTTGTCCTCCTGGAAACTCGGAATCGCTTTATAATCTGTTGATAACAGGATTAAATTCTTAATAAAATTGGCTGATTTATCAGGGAACTGATTTGCTATCTTACCTGCTAAATGTGCGATTTTGGGGGCTGAAAAGCTGGTACCATAGTCAAATGTAAAAAGCTCTTCGGTTGGTTTGTTGGAAAGCAAGGTGATTTTACCACCTGAGTTTTCTGCTATTCGGTTAAATAACTCTCCTAAAATCAAATTACCTCCATATTCCACCAGTTCAGGTTTTACCATTCCATTTACTCCTCCACCTGTTCTGGTAAAAGGTGAAGGCTCATTTTCTTTTGCAATCTCCCTCCAGATATCTTTAGCTGTATGTCCATCATCAAAGAATCTTACTGGTGGCGCAATAGAACCAACTGTTAATGACAGTGCTGAAGTTGCAGGGTTTATTATTTTAAAGTCAGGATTGTCAATCAAGAAATCCGGATAGTTATCAATAATGTCTGCACGATTCTCAAAATATTTTCGGGGATCTTGATTCCCTGCTGAAACAATAAAAACTACATCAGAATAATCAAAAGCAATATCATCCATTAATGAAGCCAAAGGGAATTGACGACTGATTTTCTGCCAAATCTCAGCATCATTACCAAAAGATATGTTGACCACTTTTATTTTATACTCATTATTATCCAGGAAACTTCTAATTGCCTCATCCAGTTGGTGCTCTAATAATTTTTCCGGGTCAAAGGTTGCCTGTATGAGCTTTCCATCCTGATTCCTTTCTGCAAACATAACCTTTGCTGAAAAAAGCCAATTAGAGGAAGCAAAATTTTTATTATCAATACAGCGTTCAATATCTCCGTAAACAGCACATCCTGAAACAGCAGTTCCATGCCCTACAGTATCATGTGTTTCTTTTTCTCCATCCTGGAAATTCTCCTCCCCTCCTACGGTTTTTCCCAGCAGCGGATGATTTGAAACAATACCTGAGTCTACTACCAAAATACCGGCGGCCCTTTCACTCGGTGGATTGATTTCGAGTTCGGAAACATCCAGCTTTTTGTATTCATACGGTCTAAATAAAGGAATAAATGGTCGATCAACTCGGGCAATTTCTTTTAATTCCAATATTTCATCTAAAATCTTTTTTGTCAGTTTAACCCTTAATAATGCAAACGATCTTGTAATTAGCCGATCAGAAACTCTAAATTCTCCGGTATTGAGGTATGTTTCTTTTAGTTGTCGAATAAATCCTTCAAGTTTGTCATCTTCCATTCTCCATAATTCAATGTTCAGATAATCTGAGCCTTGGGTATCTAATGGCTTTTCTCGTAACAATGGACCTTTTTTCTCTTCAGCCGGGATATCATCAATGCTATCTATTGCATTGAAAAAATCATATTTACATCCTTTTTTTATCCCCGAATATTGAGCTAATTTTTCCTTAAAAACTTTAAATTCCTCATCACTGGCAAATACAACCCAATAACCTTTCTTATCCGGAGCAATGGATAATACCTCCATTCCCATGGAATGAAGAGTCTGGTTACCAAATCCTTCTACATCTACACTTTGATTGATTTTAATACGGAAAATAAGATTAGGGTCTATTCTATTTTGAAATTTTGACTTTAGTTTCCTATAAGATTCCGATATCTCAGTAGCCTTTGCGAGATTGTTCTGATAAAATTCTTTCTTTTCTCTTCCTTCAGGAAATTTAAAACCCCCACCCTTGACATCTTTCTTTCTTTTTCCAAGATTTCCCCTGTATTCAGGCAGGGGTAAATGTTTATATCGTTCCATTATTTATTCTCCATTTGCCCTTCGCGAATATCTGTCCTGTCAAGGAAACGCGAAAGGGCAAAATCAATATCTTCTGCTTTTAATACATTATGGTCATTTATTATAGAATATTTCATCGCCTCAATACACATCATCCTTAGATCTGATGGTGCAAAGCCTTTTGTCTTTTCAATAAATTCTGATAGGTTTATATCTTCCTTTTGCATAGGCTTTAAGTAGAGTTCAAGGAGGTGTAATCTCTTTTCACTGTCAGGAAGTTCAAAGTAAATAACCTCATCAAATCTCCGCCAGATTGCAGGATCAAGTATATGCTGGTGGTTTGTAGCAGCAATAATCAGACTTTGCCCCTCGAAATTATCCAGCATTTGCAGAAAGTTGTTTACCACACGCTTGATTTCACCGTGCTCATAATGGTCATCCCGATTCTTTCCAATAATGTCGAATTCATCAAAAAGAACAATCCACATCCCATTACTGATAAAATCAAAAACCTTCCTCAGATTTGTTGCTGTTTCTCCCAGATAAGAAGAAATTATGGAATCAAATCTGATATAAACAAGAGAGATATGTAAAACAGAACTGATGATTTGTGCCGAAAAAGTTTTCCCGGTTCCCGGCCTACCACAAAAAAGAACCTTGTTTTTAGGGCGAAGATTATATGTATCCAGTATTTCAGAATCCTTTATTTCCTTTACAATTTGCTTGAGAATAGATTTGGTTTTCTCAGATAAAACAAGACTTTCCCAATCAATATCATATTCTCTAATTTCAAGAAGAGGAAACCCTTTTTCCGTATCTCGTGGAATGGGAATATTAGATTTATATCGCCTACTGTTGTTGCCATTATTTGAGATAGGTTTACTGTAAAGGGCTTCTTTTAATTCCCGTGCAACAATAGTATGTTTTTTGCGTTTCTCAAGATTGATAAGATCTTCTGCCAGATGATAAAATTCATCAGTATCCTGTTTGGCAAAAGCTACAAATAACCTTTTAATAATTTCTGTTGTAGTCATTTTATTTCACCTTTGTATAGATGGAGTTTTTAATCACCCCAACTGGCTTTATATTGAATCCACTTCCTTGCAATACTTTGAAACAAAATTGAAAGAAGTTATTGCGCTCTCTAATAACCCTTTTACAAACTCTTTCGTTTGTTTCTTTTCCATTTCTTTTTTGAAACCATGACTAAAATAGTTTCTATACTCTATTGGAGTCTGGAGTGTTTTTAATCCCTCATTGAATTCCTCATCCTCTATTTTATACTTGGAGTCAACATTCTTATTCCATTTTATAATAGATGGTTGCAAATCACCCAAAATAGACTTTGAAGTATCTTCAATTACAGAATATACATATTTGTCTTTGGCTATCTTTATAGATTTCAAGTTATCTTTATAGGTGTTTCTGGTTTCTTCTGGCATTTTCTGAAGATGATTTAAAATTTCATTCCTTTTCTTGTCTAAAAAGCTTTCTATCCCCCTGGCTATTGACGAGTAAGTTTCTGAGCAATACATGTGTAATCTTTCCATTATCTCTTTATTCAAGTTTTGTTCATTAAGAAAACCCCAACACAATCCGTAGATAAATTGATTAACTTTGTTAAGTAGTTCTGTCCATCCTTCACTCCCTTTTACTGCATTTCTATATTGTACATAAAAATTTGCAATTTTTTCTATCATATCGTGAGGCAAGTATTTAATTATAAAGGGATTAGAAGGGTCTATAAATTTTAAATAATAGATAATTGTATATACTACTTCACGCAATTCAGGGCTTCTTAGAATTGTTTCGTTTAAAGACGGATATCTTTTCTCGGATAATTTTTCCGCGGCAGGAACTACAAATGTCCTGCAACGAATCTGTCTTTCATAAGCCAAGGAATGGATAGATAAAACAATTTCTCTTATATTTTTAAGATTACCTACTATATGAAAGATATAATTTCCCTCTGGATAATCGCTGTCAATAATGAATGGGCCGCAGAACTCAATTGTCCTCACTTTATCATTCTCCACTAAATCAGGTAAAATTGAGTTTTGAAATTCCTGCGTTGCTAATCTTATATTTCTTTCTCCTGATGGATAAATTTCAAGAAAGACTAAATATTCTTCAAGTCCCATTTTGCGCTCCGATGGTAAAATGTCAGAATCATCTTCAACCTTAAATATAATCCCTTTATTCTCAAAATCATCTTTTCTCGCAAGAATATCATCTTTTCTAAGAGCAATGGCGCGCATATTTTTTAAATTGTTTTCTAAATACCCTGGTCCGCACTCAGAAAAGTTAAAGATTGAAATGAACTTCCCCTCAGAAAAACTCATTAGGTTTTCCCCTCTATATTTTAGAACATGTGTGACAGGATAATATTTTGGCGAGGGTAGATCAGGGTCTTTTAAATCATCATATGCTATTCCCAGATAGCTTCTGAGACGGTGTTGAAAACAATCGAAATCTTCTTCGTGACCTTGAATTAAAATATCATATATTCCAAATACTCCATTGGTTTGAAACGGTAAATTCATAGCATATCTCTTAAATTTATGGTAATTTTTTATGCAAAAGAAAGCATAAATTTTGTGCAAACCAACATGAAGCAATGCATTCGGGTTAATTATATATTTAGGCCCCGATATTGAAACATCTGTATATTCAATGGTGCCATCTTCTTTAATAAAGAATTCCATCAAATCTGTTATAACATCTTCCCTTTTAGTTCGTGTTGGCCTGGTGAGAACTGTACTTAGGTTAATCTCAGCAATAATACCACCCTCGCTAAACCGCTCTATCTTACTCGACGAACGGTCATAAGGGCCAACAATTTGAGTTTCTCCACAGGCGGTTGTTTCATCATATTTTTTTGAAGTTTTTACATCTGCTGCATTGCAAAGCAAAGCTACGATACTGTAATGTCCTTCAGGTGAACGTACAAAATAACTTGAAAGCCCATAAAATTCGTCCACTCGGGGGGAACACATCGGTACTACGATTAATCCACCCATACTTGTATCAATATTATTACAGACACTGTCACTAAGGAAGTCATGGCAAACAAAGACCTGAATAAACATTTTATTCTTCTCTTCATCTGGTTGCCAATAAAATCTATAATACTTTTTATTTTCTGTTTGAACATCCGACAGATAATCTTCGTCAAGTCTTGATGTGGTCAGCTTATACTGTTTGTAAATATCTATTTTCTCATTGTTGGGGATAAAAACATAGACAACACTTTGCCTTTCGTCCTGTTCATACATTCCTGCAACAATAATGGTTTGATTAGCAATAGCAAACTCCTTTAGTATTTCTATCATACTTTCTTCTATGCTGTATTCAGGAAAAACAAGAATTTTTATCTGGCGGTTTTTTGTAATAAATTTGTCTTTTATTTCTTGGAAAAGTTTTTTAATTTTATTTTTCCGCTTTTCTAAAGCTTCGCTTTTCCACCCTATATATTTATATGTTCCTTTTTGATTCTTATTCACTTCATCCCAAAACGGTGTCTTCAACTGCACACTGCAAACATAAAATTCCCCATCAAGCAATCCTTTAGGTAATTCAATAAGTTCAATATCTTTTTCTTTGGTCATGTTCTTCTAACTCTCCCTTTAAAATTACTGGTTACTATAATAACACTAAAAATTGTTCACCATATTTAAATCTTTTCAACGCCACATTCCTAATCCGCAATCTCAAAAACCTCCAACGGCTCTACATTGCTAATCTTCATCTTCTTATCCTTCCCTCGCCATTATTATCTGGAATCTTAACATCAACCGAACCAGAGACTAAATCTATATTCAAATAAGTGTTGCGAAAGAAATCAAGACCAAGCAACCCATCAACATTTGCACTTGGAGGAAGGGTATGACAGATAATGGGAAAGTTCTCTCGCACTATCTCCAATGTCTCTATTCGGATAATCTCTATCCTTGGAGCAAATTCAACCCCACTTCCAGTTGTAACCTGAACCCTATCCTGAACAACTCCAGGGTCATATCCGACAAGCACAGCCACATCCCAGTTTATGAGCGATCCAGTAGCTCCTGTATCCAAAGCAAGATGGACTATTATATCACCCTGGGAACCAAACAACCGTGTTGGCACAACAATTAGCCCTTCTTTCGGATTAAAGTTGAGGCTCATAGCACAATCACCGCATCTTGAGGTAGCCTGCCAGTGTAAAGAATAGCAGAGTGTTTAGGCTTAAACTCCCTTGCCTTTCGGTAGACCTCATCCCTATCCCTACTATGCCATAACAACTTTCCATTCTTAACCTCAAGTCCATTCTCTGTCTCTGGGTCAGAAAGCAAAATCCATTCTGAATTAAACCTTTCCTGAATTTCTAAAAAAGAGATTGTCTCATTCATTCAGAAACCTCCTCTATAAAAGAATAGCTCAAGTGTCCGATACTCAATCAAATCCGTAATCTTATTAGCTTCCAACGGCTCTACATCACTAATCTTCATCTTCTTATCCATATTTACTTTTCGTTAACACTCTGTAATACTTCACTGTAAACAGACTCTGATAGACGAAAACCTGTCATTTGCAATTGATATAAGCATATTTTAAGTGACTGAATATATCCTTGCTGTTTGGCTTTAATAAGTATACCAAGCAATCCAGTTTTCCGCAGACCATGGGATTCTGCAATCCGTCGTGCATCATTCTCATCAAGCAAGATTAAATCAGCATCGATTTCCATAGCCAGAACAATTGCCTCTGCTTCCCCTTCATCAAGGAGGGTTGAAAAGGTAGTTAGTAATGGAGAAACTGACACATCGCAAACTTTAATCCAGTTTGCTGTGCCAATGATTCCGGCATCTGATTCTTCCCCACCTTCTTCCACTGTCTCTCGCCAGACCGCTTTGGGAATCAATATCTCACCAAACTGTTCAGCAAGTAAATCCAATAATCCTACCTTCCCAAGGTGGATAAGAGTTGAGCTGTTACTCACCACTTTGAGCATAGGCTATATCCTCCGATAAATCTTGAGTTGTATAGTGTCGTTTGATTCCACGGTAAGCCAACTCATTCAAAAATTCTCGTTTTGTCAATCCAGCCATCCGACGGGCATTACCCATCGATAATGCCCACCGAGCATATAATGCCAGGGCCAACTCCTTGGTAAGTTCTCTTTTTGCTTCAGGCGGTGGAATCTTCATCGATGTTACTATCTCATCTCCAATTTCAAGTTGAATCGGCATAATCATCACCTCCAAATTTTTATTTACCTAATTACCTTCTTCCACATCAACTCAAGTATCCGAGGCTCAATCAAATCCGTAATCTTATTAACCTCCAACGGCTCTACTACTCCATGACACTTAAATTTGTAGGTTTTTCTCACACAAAGAACACAAAGATTC